>JAJDAI010001071.1 GCA_029261955.1 Deltaproteobacteria bacterium
GCCCGGGCCGTTTCGTGCCTAGCCGCCGGACGCCGCGGTGTCGACGTGCCCGCCGACCGTGGTGAACAGCCCCTCGAGCGAGCCGCCGAGGGCGAGCAGCGCTCCGATGATGGCGACCGCCACGAGTCCAGCGATGAGGCCGTATTCGATGGCAGTGGTGCCGGAATCGTCATACAGGAATCGATTGATGGTCAGCATGGGGTTTCCCTTCTCCCGAAGTTGGGACTGGCTTGCTCTGAACTGTTGCACCCTCCGTGCCAGCGGCTCTTTTTTGAGGCCGCGCGGGGGCTGATCGGGCCAGGGCGGCGCTGCGGCCCACCGGCCCCCGGGATCGTCTGCGCGCCGCCCGCCTTTTGATCGAGCAAACTTGCTCCCCCCCCCGATGCATTCGGCACGGGGGCGGCGCCAGGCCCCGAATCCCGCTCGCGGACAGGCCCTTCCGTTCGCGGCCTCAGGCGGGCCGCACGACGCCCTGCTGGTCATTTCCGGGGCCGTGTTCGCCGCCGGGCCCGCTGACCTTGACCTTCCCCGCGAGGCAGGGCTCCGCCCGAGGGCGGGTGAGGTCGACGCTGGCTATGCTTCGACCGTGCTGCTGAACCGCCTCCGATCGGCGCTGGGCTCCGCCCCGGACCCCGAGGATCGCCCGGCCCCCTCGCGGGCTGAGTGGGCGCTGGTCCTGGCGTGGATGGCGGCGCTGTTGGCGGTGGTGCTCACGCGGCCCGACGATCAGGGGCTCCTGCGGGGCGCCCAGGACGCGGGCGCCTGGGCCGAGCACCGCAACCGCGCCGACATCGCCTGGCGCTTCTTCTCCCAGTCCGAGTCCCTGACCCCCTGGCTGGCGGGCTCTGACGCCTCGTACCCTCCGGGGCTGCACGCGGTGAGCACGCTGCTGGGCGCCCTCGTCGGCCATGGCGGGGTGGCGGTGCTGCGGGTCCAGGTCCTGTGGTCGCTGTTGCTGGCGTCGGCCGGGGCCGGTCTGGCGTGGCGGCTGGGGGGATGGCGCGCGGCGCTGGCCGCCGGAGCCGTGGTCCTGGGGCTTCCCGCCTGCCTGGGCGCGAGCACCGTCTACCACTACGACCTGCTCAGCATCTCCCTGGTCTGTGCTGGCGTCGCGGTGCTCGCGGCGGGCCAGGATCGCTGGGGGCCGCTCAGCGGCGGCGTGGCGGGTGCGCTCTTCGGAGGTGCGTGCCTGGTGAAGTGGTCCGCGCCGTTCTTCGGCGTGCCCCTCGTGGCCGGCGCCCTCCTGCTCCCCCTCGCCCCCGGTCGCCGCTCCCCCGCGCTCCGCGTGGTCTCGGCAGTGGCCTGCGGGGCGGTGGCGCTGTGGGTGGTCGACTCGTTCCTGGGCCTCACTTCCACGTCGTTCGACAACATGCTCCAGCTCTCCTACGGCGGCGCAGGCATGGGGGCGCCGGGTGGCGTCGGCGACGCGCTGGCGGCCACCCGCGAGGCCCTGGCCAACGCCCACGCCGAGGAGCGGCCCCCACGTGAGTGGTTCGAGCGCTGGCTGCTCCCGTTCCGCTTCGTCACCAGCACCGCCGGTCCGCTCCTGTTCGGCTTCCTGTTGCTGGGCGGCGCCCGCTGGCTGCTGGCCGACCGCCGCGGCGCCGCGCTCCAGCTCGTCGCGACGCCGCTGCTCTGGTTCGTGCTCCTCGCAGTCATCGACAAGCCCGACGATCGCTGGCTGCTCGCCCTGCTGCCCACCGCGGGCGTGGCCGTCGGGCTGGCCTGGTCCACCTTGGGGCCGCGGAGCCGTGCCCTCTGGGCGGTCCTCTGGATGGGCAGCTCGCTGTGGGTGGCGTGGGACTTCCACCACGCCCAGCGCGCCCACCCCCACGCCGAGCACTGGTACCGGACCTACGACCTGCCCGACCACTTCACGTGGGCGGGCCTGGGCTCGGACTCGATCATGGACAAGGGCTCGGGCTGGCTGCGCCGCGACCACAGCGGGCCCCGCGTCTGGCTTCCCCAGCGCGAGGCGGTCTGGGAGCGCCTGATGGCCGAGGAGCCGGCGCGGGTGCTGGTCATGGACCCGGGCATCCAGGAGCTGCTCGAGCCGACGTGGTGGGACTTCCGCAACTTCGTGCAGGCGCTCGAGGACGGCGGCCCGCTGCGCTGGATCGCGCAGCTGGACGGGCAGCACTACAGCGGGGATTTGCGCGAGGGCGTGATGGTGGTCGTGGCGCCGGAGGGCGCCGAGCCGCCCTGGCAGCACGCCGGCGTCCCGCTGGAGAACCTGTGCCGCGCCGCGGCGTTCCCGGGACCCGAGCCCGAGTCGGTGCACGCGGTGCTGTGGGCACCGTGCCCCTGAGGCAGGCGGGATCCGGCACGAGCCGCCCTGCTGCGGACCGCCCTTCGATGCACCTCGGTCCACGGGGCGTCAGGACATCCCGATCGCTCCTCAACTGACGGACTGGGGGCGCCGGATCGAGCGATCCGGTCAGAGTCCGTCGGACGGCTCCCGAACCCGCAGCAGGAACAGCACACGCAGCGTCCCCCAGAAGCTCGCCATGCCGATCTGGGCCGCGAGCATCCCGGGCTCAGCCGGTCCTCCCCACTGGCTGATCCCCAGGCCGACGATCACCACATCCCCGAGCGCGAGCGCCTCCTGCAGCAGCCGAAAGCTCGGCAGGTGGATGCGCGGCGCGAGCAGGATCCGCCCGTAGAACCACAGGACCAGCGTCCCCACGACCCCCGCGTAGAGCTGGAGCAGGTACCGCTCCGGCGGGCCGGGCTCCGCGATGCCGATGGACTGGGTGAGGAAGCCGTCGGGCTGGGCGATCCAGAAGACGAGCGTGCCGGCGACCAGGGGCAGCTCGACACAGAACGCACGCCACCAGCCGCGGGGAATCCCCTGTCCTCGCGCCATCAGGGGGCCTCGGGCAGCCGCAGGTAGGTCGGCCCACCGACCCCCACGAAGTCGAGGGCGGGGTTGCCGCTCTCCCACGCGCGGTCCGCCCGGCTCTTCAGCTCCCGCCACCGCGGCGGCGCGTAGCCCAGGCGAAACATCACCGCGAGCAGGGTGTAGGGCAGGAGCCGGGGGGAGGCCCAGGTCTCGTTGGCCAGGCCGGTCAGGAACACCCAGACGACGAACGCCATGGCCTTGACGCGTCGCGCCCAGCTGGGCTGCCGGAGCTCCTGGACCAGGTAGCTGTTCACCGGGAACCAGCGCTCGTCCGTGAAGGTCCGCGGCGGCTGATTGGGCTCGAAGCCGTGCGGCACGGTGATCGCGAAGATGGACACCGCCCAGATGCCGAAGAGCGCCAGCGCGTTCACGTGCGGACCCAGGGCGTAGGCAGCGCCAGCGAGCGCCCCCAACACAGGCAGGCTCACCGCCGCCCAGGTGAGCAGCCGAGCCTGCACCGCCGCGGCCAGCCACCAGGCGGCCAGCAGCGCGACGACCACCCCGAGGCCCACGGCCCCGAACGCCTCACCGGCGGCGGTCAGCGCGACCAGCACGACCCCGGCCATGCCCAGCCCGTGGCCGACCTTGGAGCTGAGGTTCAGGTGCAGCACTTCGAACAGGTGGTACTGGAGATCGAAGCTGAGGAGCGTGAGCTGGGTGAAGGGCGCGACCATCGAGTTTCGACAGAAGCGCGCGAAGGGCGAGTCCGAGCCCGACGGAGAGACCAACCACCCCAGGTGCTTCAGGAGGAAGCGGGCCTCGGCCGAGGGCTCGACCCAGATCTCGGAGGCGACGTCGGGGCGGGTGGAGAGCCACTCGGCGCTGGTGGGCATCTTGTCCATCGGCGCTAGTCATACCAACGGCGGCGGCGCAGATCCCGGTCGAGTGGTCGTTTTGTGAAGAGTGTTCACCCGGGCGACGTCTCGGCTGCGGCCACGTCGAGCCTTCCCCCGGCAGCCGCCGCTCCGCGCCTCCGCGTTCGGAGCAGCCCGCCTGCCCCAGCGCCTTGCCCCGTCGCTGCCTGGAGAGCCTCCCGGCTGCCTCTGCCCGAGGACCCTCGGATGACCGCTCCGCTTCGAACCCCGCCCGAGCCGGCGCAGCAGTCGGCCCGGCCGAGATCGCGTCGTCGAGAGGCGAGGGGGGCACCCGGCGCGCCGATCGGCTCCTCCAGCAGACCGGCTGTTCGCCGGTGGCGGTGCGGCCGTCTGGCGGACGCGAGGGCGGGGGACTCGTCCAAGCTCGACCCCGGCCCGCTCGGGCAGGCCGTCGGGCGACGTGACCCTGGCCCGATCACGCGGGCACCTGGCCCGTTGACGCAGGCACCAGCTCGTACCTTGCGCACCCGGCGACCGGAGCCGGCCCTGGATCACTGCCCCTTCCAGGGCACCAGACGCTCCTCAGCCTTCCTCAACAGCAAGTCGAACGCGTAGGCGATCGCGCCGATGACCAGGATCCCGCTGATGACCACGTCGGTGGCGAGGAAGTCCTTGGCGTTGAGGACCATGAAGCCGAGCCCGGACTCAGCCGCCACCATCTCGGCCGCAACCAGCGTCGTCCAGCCGAAGCCGATCCCCACCCGCAGGCCGGTGAGGATCTCAGGCAGGGCCGCAGGCAGGAGCACGTGACGAACCAGCTGCCATCGGCTCGCACCCAGGCTGGCGGCGGCCAGGACCTGCTCCCGCGGCACCGCGTTCACCCCCGCTCGGGTGTTCAGGACGATCGGGGCGAAGACCGCGAGGAAGATCAGGACGATCTTCGCCGACTCCCCGATGCCCAGCCAGATGATGACGAGCGGCAGGTAGGCCAGGGGCGGCAGGGGACGGTAGAACTCGATGATGGGGTCGAAGACGCCCTTCACCGGCTCCGAGATGCTCATGAGCACCCCGGTGGGCACCGCCAGCAGGCAGGCCAGACCGAACGCGGTGAACACCCGCACCAGGCTGGCGAGGGTGTGCTCCCACAGGGTGGAGCCCGCGAAGCCGTTGGTGGCGAGGTTGCCCAGGGTCGCGACGACCCGCCCCGGTCCCGGCAGGAACAGGGGCTTCACCCAGCCCTGAGACGTGACCAGCCACCCGAGGAACACCGCGATCAGGATCGTGCTCGCGCTCAGGGCCCGCACGGCGCCCGGTGACCAGCGAGTCCAGATGGGGTCGTCGTTCTCAGGCATCCGCTGCCTCGGGCCGGATCAGGCTGAGGACCTCTTCGCGCAGCTCGATGAAGCTGGGGTCGGACTTGATGCTGCGCACCGGGTCGCCGGCGAGAAAGCGACGGCTGAACTGCGGCTCGTAGATCTTGAGGATCCGGCCCGGGCGGGGGGTCATCACGACCAACCGAGTTCCGAGGAACAGCGCCTCCTCGATGGAGTGCGTCACGAAGAGAACCAGCTGGCCGCTGCGCTGCCACAGCCGGAGCAGCAGCTCCTGGATCGACTCGCGCGTGAAGGCGTCCAGCGCCCCGAGCGGCTCGTCCATGAGCAGGACCCCCGGCTCGGCTGCGAGGGCCCGAGCGATGCCCACGCGCTGCTGCATGCCGCCGCTCAGCTGGTACACGGCGTGCGAGCGGAACTCGGTCAGGCCCACCGACTCGAGGTGACGCTCGGCGATCGCGTGGCGCTCGGCCTTGGGCAGGCCACGCAGTCGCAGCCCGAGCGCGACGTTGTCGATGACGTTGAGCCAGGGCAGGAGCGCGTTCTGTTGGAAGACGACCCCTCGGTCGGCCCCAGG
>JAJDAI010001072.1 GCA_029261955.1 Deltaproteobacteria bacterium
GACTTCGAGCACGGCGCGCACGGCGGCATGATCGGGCACTGGGACCTGCACCAGGGCACCCGCGAGCGCAACAACTGCGTGGACTGCCACGCGCCGCACGCGCCGGCCTTCGGCAAGCGCAAGCCAGTCTTCCCGCCGCGGGACCGCTACCTCCGCGGCCTGAACGGCGACGAGCCGCACGCCGCCCCGCACGACGCAGCCCACGACGCAGCGCACGACACACCGGAGCACCCCGAACCCGAGGCTCACCATGAGTGACTTCACCCGTCGGGCTGCGCTGAAGGTCGCGGCCGCCACCGTCGGCGCTGGCGCCTGCGCCCGGGCCCTCGCCCCGCTGCAGGGCTGGGCCGCGACGCTCACCCTCGAGGAGTTCCTGCAGCGCCACTACAAGGAGCTGAGCCGCGAGCAGATGGAGCGCACGCTGCGCCGCATCGAGGAGCAGACCCTCGCGCAGCATGGCGTGCAGGTCGACGTCGCCGACCCGCGCCCCCTGCCTGACGTGCAGTTCGCCTACGCGCTGAACCTGTCGCTCTGCATCGGCTGCCGCCGCTGCGCTGAGGCCTGCCACGAGGAGAACAACCACGATCGGGCCACGAACAACAGCTACATCCGGGTCCTGCAGCTCAAGAAGGGCAGCCTGTCCCTGGACCACGCCGTCGTGGACTACGCCGGCGAGGTCCCCGCCGAGGGCCACTTCTACATGCCCGTGCAGTGCCACCAGTGCGACAACCCGCCCTGCGTGGACGTCTGCCCCGTGGAGGCCACCTGGAAGGAAGCCGACGGCATCGTGGTCATCGACTACGACTGGTGCATCGGCTGCCGCTACTGCGAGGCTGCCTGCCCCTACCACGCGCGCCGCTTCAACTGGTCGGCGCCGACCATCCCCCCCGAGGAGATCAACCCGGACCAGGGCTACCTGTCCAACCGGATCCGGCCGGCGGGGGTGATGGAGAAGTGCACCTTCTGCCTGCACCGGACCCGTGAGGGCCGCCTGCCGGCCTGCCTGGAGGCCTGCCCCACCGGCTCGCGGGTCTTCGGCAACCTGCTCGACCCGGACAGCGACATCCGCTGGGTGCTCGAGAACAAGCGCGTCTTTGTCCTCAAGGAGGACCTGGGAACGCAGCCCCGCTTCTTCTACTTCTTCGACAAGTAGGGGGAGACATGGACCACGCACCGACCCCCAGCACCCGCATCCCGACCGCCGAGCACATCACGAGCTACCCGCGCTTCATCCTGCGCGCGCTGTGGCTGGCCACGGAGGGCGGTGTCGGCTTCTACCTGTGGATGTTCGTGCTCACGGCGCTGATGCTCGTGGGCCTCAACGCCTTCGCGCACCAGACCGCCGAGGGCCTGGCGGTCACGGCGATGACCGACCACGTCTCCTGGGGCATGTACATCGGCAACTTCACCTACGGCGTGGGCCTGGCGGCCGGCGGCGTGATGATGGTGATCCCCGCGTACCTGTACCGCGACAAGGACATGCACGACGTGGTCATCGTCGGCGAGCTGCTCGCCATCGCGGCGATCGTCGCCTGCCTGGCCTTCGTCAACGTCGACCTCGGGCGGCTGGACCGCGCCTGGCACATGCTGCCCATCGTCGGCCGCTTCAACTGGCCCGTCTCGATGCTGACCTGGGACGTCGTGGTCCTGGCGGGCTACCTGCTGCTCAACCTGCACGTCGTCGGCTACCTGCTCTACATGCGCTACCTCGGCCGTTCGCCGAGCAAGAGCTGGTACCTGCCCTTCGTCTTCCTCTCGATCATCTGGGCCATCTCCATCCACACGGTCACGGCGTTTCTGTACTGCGGCCTGGGCGGCCGGCCCTTCTGGAACTCGGCGGTGCTCGCGCCGCGCTTCCTGGCCAGCGCCTTCGTGACGGGCCCCGCCTTCATCGTGCTGACGCTGCAGGTCATCCGGCACGTCACGCGCTTCCCCGTGGCCGAGGGCGCGATCGAGACGCTGCTGAAGATCCTGCGCGTGACGGTGATCCTCAACCTCTTCCTGGTGGCCTGCGAGGTCTTCACCCAGTTCTACACAGGCGGCGCGCACGTCACCTCGGCCACCTACCTCTTCTTCGGGCTGCACGGTCACGACGCGCTGGTGCCGTGGATCTGGTGCGCGATCGCCTGCAACCTCACGGCCACGGCCATCTTGCTGACCGCCAGCTTCAAGAAGCACACCGGCTGGATCACGGCGGCCTGCGGGCTCGCCCTGATGGGCGTCTGGACGGAGAAAGGGCTGGGTCTGATCGTGCCGGGCTTCGTGCCGAGCACGCTGCACGAGATCGTGGAGTACCTGCCCAACCAGGTGGAGTGGAAGGTCTCCATCGGCATCGCCGCCCTGGCCCTCATCGTCTTCACGCTCGGCCTGAAGCTCGCCATCGCGGTCTTCACGGGCGAGATGCAGCGCCACGACGAGCCGACATGAACCAGAGCCGCCTGCTCCCGATCCTCGCCGCGGTCATCGCTGGCCTGGTGGTGGTGGGCTTCCTGCGCGGCACGGACAAGAGCGACTACGACCTGGCTCTGCCGAGCACGGTCGGCCAGGAGGCGACCGACGGCAGCGCGGAGGTGGCGGGGCGCTACGCCGACGCCCGCCACGCGACCACCAGCGACGGCAGTGCGACCGCCAGCCGCTGCGAGGACTGCCACGAGGAGCGCGTGACGACGGCGGCCCGCGGACGGCGCACCGAGCACCCGGTCGGCGTCGTGGTGCCGCAGGGCGCGCGGCTCGCCGAGCTGCTGGCCTCGGGTGGACGCCTGCAGCAGGAGGTCGAGGACGGCCCCCGCACCGTCGTGTGCCGCAGCTGCCACCGCCCGCACAACGCCAGCGAGGACGCGCGGCTGATCGTCACCGCGGACGAGGGCGCGCTCTGCGTGTCCTGCCACGCCGACCACCGGGCCGCGAGGAGTCAGCACCCCGTGCAGGTCAGCCTCAGCCCCGCCAAGCGCGCCGCGATCGAGGGCATCGGCGGGGTGGCCGGCACGGCGCTGAGCTGCCTGAGCTGCCACGACCCCCACGCCTCCACGGCGGGCACCCTGCTGCGCACCGACGCGGCGGGCGCTGACGCCTGCCGCGTCTGCCACGCCGCCCAGGCCAGCGCCCTGGGCGAGGCCGGGCACGGCGCCCAGAGCTGCGTCGCCTGCCACGGCATGCACCGGGCGCCGCCGGAGGTGGGGAAGGGACCCGCCGCGCCCGAGCTGCAGGACCAGCGCTGCATGGACTGCCACGCCGCGAAGGGCTCGAAGCGCCTCATCCGCCTCACCGGCGGCCACCCCATGGGCGTCGACGTGCCCGCCTCGGCCGAGGGCCACGAAGGCAAGGTCAGCTGCTCGCACTGCCACCAGGCGCACAGCAGCCGACCGAACGTCCTGGTGCGCGCGAAGGCAGGCGAGCTCTGCGTCGAGTGCCACCCCGCGCAGGCCAGCGTGCTGGGTACGGACCACGACGGCTCCCTGGCCCCGGTGGCCGGCTCGCGCAGCGGCTGCGTGACCTGCCACGACATCCACGGATCGAGCGCCCGCCCCGCCCCGCCGACCGGCGTGAACCCCGCCTCGGGCCGCTGCCTCGCCTGCCACGACGGCCGCACCGACGCCAAGACTGTCGCCGCCTGGAGCCACCCCGGCGACCTGCTGCTCACCTCGACCGGGCTGCCCAACCGATACAAGGGCCCCGTCTCCTACTTCGGGCCCGACGGCCTGCCCACCGAGGACACCGGCATCGGCGAGATCGCCTGCCAGACCTGCCACGACCCCCACCGCTGGAAGGCGGGCGAGGGGCCGGCGCCAGGCGCGGTGGAGGGCACGGAGCAGAACAGCTTCCTGCGCAACCAGAAGGAGGTCATCCGCCTCTGCTCGGTGTGCCACGACACCGACGGCCGGCCGCGCTTCCGCTTCTTCCACGGCGACCAGTTGCGAGCGACGGAGGACGCCCCGTGATCCTCCGCCTCCTCGTCATCGCCTCCCTGCTGCTGGCCGCCCCGGCCGCGGCGGCGACGCGCGTCGAGGTGCTCTCCACCACCCGCTTCCAGCTGCGTCAGGACCTGGATCAAGCGCGGCGCGCCCCGCTCTACGAGGACCTCATGGCCTCGGTGCGGGTCGGCCTGCCAAACCGCGCGGACTTCTCGGCCCTGGCGCTGATGAAGCTGGGCACGACGATCCCCGAGGTCGGCGGCGACGTGGACCTGTACCTGCTGCAGGGCACGGTGCACTGGCGGCGGCTGAAGCTGGGGCTCACGGCGGGCCGGCAGCTGCTGCACACGCCCGCGGGCCTGCGCATC
>JAJDAI010001073.1 GCA_029261955.1 Deltaproteobacteria bacterium
CGCCCAGGCCTACTTCGACCGGGCGACGGTGATGGCTCGCCTGGACGAGATCCTGGAGGCCGAGGGCGCGATCGTCGCCGCCCTGCCCTTCCGCGCAGCGCTGCACTGATGCGGGTCCTGGGCGTCTTCGCCCACCCCGACGACGAGGCCTACGCGGCCGGCGGCACGCTGGCGCGGCTGGGGGACGCGGCGACCGTCGTCTGCGCCTCCGCGGGCGAAGGCGGCGGGGATGCGAGGGTCCGGCGGGCGGAGCTGGAGCGTTCTTGCCGTGCGTTGGGCGTCCGGGGGCCGCGCTGGCTGGACGAGGCCGACGGAGCGGTCTGCGGGGCGGGCCTCGGGGCGCTGATCGACGCACTGCGGCCCGACGCGATCATCAGCCTGGGCGGCGACGGCGCCTACCACCACGTCGACCACCTGCGGCTGGTGGCGGCGGTGCGAGCGGCCCTGGACGTGCGGCCGGGGATCTGCGGGCTCTTCTGCGTCTTCCCGCCGGGGCTCTTCCAGCCGGTGTGGCGCGGGCTGCGGCGAGCGGGCTTCGCGGGGGTGCCGAAGGGCTTGGGTCCGGGGGACTTCGGGGCGGAGTCCGCTGATCTCAGCGTCGATGTGTCCGGGGTCGCGGACCAGAAGCTCGCGGCGATCGGGGCCCACGCGAGCCAGCTGCGGGACGGCGATCCGCGGGGCTTCCTGCGGCCTGGGCTGGTGGACGCCTTGCTGGAGGTCGAGCGCTTCGACCTCGTGGGCAGCCTGCCCGACGACCTGCGGGCGCTGCTGGCATGAGGATCCTGCACGTCACCCGGGACTTTCCTCCCCGAAGCCGGGGCGGGATCTCGACCGCCGTGGGCGGGCTGGCAGAGCAGGCGACGAGGCGGGGGCACGACGTCGCGGTCCTGTCTTTCGACGACTGGCGTCCGAAGCGGCAGCGGCGCGGGCCTGAGCCCACCGCGAAGGTGGAGGGCTCGGTCCCCGTGCTGCGCCTGGATTCTGCGGATTCCCTTCCCGCAGCGAGGGCCTTTGCGCAGGACTTCGACGCCGAGCTCGTCCAGGTCCACCACGGCATGCTCTGGGCCGATGCGCGGGACCTGGGTCGCCGCACGCTCCTGATGGTGCACGTCGACCAGGCCGTGCTGAACGACCTGCGTGGGGTGGAGCAGACGCTGTCGTCGGAGGCACAGCGCACGGCGATCGCGGAGGCGGACGCCGTGGTCGCCCCCTCACACGCGGCGGCGAGGCGACTGGCGGCCCGCTGGGCCCGCTCGGTCCAAGCGGCGTCGCTCGGGATCGAGGACGTGGCTCCGAGCGCCAGACCGGGGGCCGGCGTGGTCAGCGTCGGCCGCTTCGACCGGAGCAAGGGCACCGAGGACCTGCTCACCGCGGCCTCGCGGATCGACGCCCCGGTGACCCTGATCGGCGGGGTCCCCGGAAACCCCAAGGCCGAGCGCCGCTGGCTGAAGCGCATGCAGGGCGTGCGCGTGGTGGGCTGGGTCAGTCCACGAGAACGCGATGCCCTCGTGTCCGCCGCCGCGCTCGCCGTGCAGCCCAGCCACGAGGAGACCTTCGGGCTCGCCGCCCTGGAGGCCATGCGCCTGGGCGTGCCCGTGGTCGCCGCCGACTGCGCCGCCCACCGGGAGCTGCTCGAGGGCTGCGGGCTCCTCGTGGAGCCGGGGGACAGCGAGGCCCTGGCGGTTGCGATGCGCCGGGTGCTGGCCGATCCCGCCGACCTGGCCCTGCGCGGGCTGGAGCGCGCGAGGCAGCACCGCTGGGACGCGGTCTGGCCGCAGTGGGCGCGGCTCTACGGGTAGAGCTCCTGCACGGCCCAGGCCCCGCCCTCGCGCAGGTACTGGGTGCGGACATGCAGGCGGAACTGCCGGTCCTCCCAGAACTCGATCTCGCGCGGAACGAGCCGGTAGCCCGTCCAGTGCGGCGGCCGGGGTACGGCCCCGATGGGGTGCTTCGCGAGCGTGGTGGCGATGCGCTTCTCGAACTCGAGTCGGGTCGCCAGCGGCTCGCTCTGGAGGCTGGCCCAGGCGCCGATGCGGCTCGTGCGCGGGCGGCTCTCGAAGTAGGTGTCCGCTTCGAGATCCGTGACGTGCTCCGTCGCCCCGTTGATCCGCACCTGCCGCCGCAGCGACTTCCAGTGGAAGCAGAGCGCGGCGTGAGGGTTGGCCTCCAGCTCACGGCCCTTGCGGCTCTCGGTGTTCGTGTAGACGACGAAGCCGCGGGCATCCCAGGCCTTGACCAGGACCATGCGCACCGAGGGCCAGCCCTCGGGGCTGGCGGTGGCGAAGGACGCAGCGTCGGCGTCGCACGGCTCGGCCATCACGGCGTCGTCGTACCAGCGCTGGAACTGCACGATGGGGTCTGGGTCGAGCTGCACCGTGGGGGTCTAGCCGATCTCCGCGGGCTTGTGCCTGTCGATCACCCGGCTTCGCAGATGTAGTTCAGCTCCTGCTCGCAGGGCTCGTCGTTCCAGGTGGGCAGCACGAAGCGCCGGATCTGGCCGCAGTCCTCGGCGCCACCGGAGTCGTTGGGCTCGCCGGAGTTCCAGTTGGTGTAGCCGTTGTTCTCCGGCCCGTCCCAGACCCAGACGCCCTCGTTGTCGATGTCGTTGATGCCGATGTGCCACTTCTCCAGCGGGTCCCTCAGGGCCGTCTCGAGCCAGATGAAGCCATCCTCCGCGGCGTCGTCGATCGTCACGTGGGTGTAGCCGCCGTCCGCGCAGAAGGTGGAGGCGTCGAGCCAGCTGAGCTCCGTGTCGAAGCAGAATTGGTAGACGTGGCCGCCGTACTCTTCCTGCTCGCAGTCGGCGCAGGTCCCGGTCGGGTCGATGGTGCCGTCGCAGTCGTCGTCGATGGCGTTGCAGGTCTCGGTCGCGCCCGGGAAGACGGCGATGTTGCTGTCGTCGCAGTCGGTGTCGACCGTGGACTCACCGGGGTCCGTGCAGTCGCCGTCGTCGGAGAGCAGGTCGGCGTCGCCGAAGCCGTCCAGGTCCAGGTCCTCGAAGCAGCTGACGGTGTCGAAGCCGTTGCAGTCCTGGTCGATGCCGTCGTCCGCGATCTCGGGGGCGCCGGGGAAGATGCCGGCGTCCGCGTCGTCGCAGTCGCCCGCGCAGGCCGAGACGCCGTCGCCGTCGCCGTCGAGCTCGTCGGCCGGCACGGAGCCGTCGCAGTCGTTGTCGATCCCGTCGCACAGCTCCGGGGCGCCGGGGTAGCGGGCGGCGTCCGCGTCGTCGCAGTCACCGTCGCAATCGGCCACGCCGTCGCCGTCGTCGTCGACCTCGGTCGCGGGCACGGAGCCGTCGCAGTCGT
>JAJDAI010001074.1 GCA_029261955.1 Deltaproteobacteria bacterium
CGCAGCATCTGCACCCGTCCGAGCACCCCATCCCGCCGGAGCTGCAGCGGACCGGCCGCCTGTTCGGCGGCATCATCGAGGACATCAAGCGGCGCCTCCCGCACTACGTCGGGGACTTCCGGGACGGCCTCAACGGCAAGACCCTGGCCTCGGTCTTCTTCCTCTTCTTCGCGTGCCTGGCCCCCGCGGTCGCCTTCGGCGGCCTGCTCTCGGTGCTCACCGACGGCTCCATCGGCGCCATCGAGATGATCGTCGCGACCACGCTCTGCGGCGTCGTCTACGCCCTGACCTCGGGTCAGCCGCTCACGATCCTGGGGAGCACGGGCCCCGTCATCATCTTCATGGGGATCCTCTACGCGCTCTGCGTGCGCCTCTCGATCCCCTTCATGCCCACCCTCGCCTGGGTCGGTCTGTGGACGATGGTGTTCCTGCTGATCCTCGCCGCGACCGACGCCGCGAGCCTGATCCGCTACTTCACGCGCTTCACGGACGACACCTTCGCGGCCCTGATCTCGGTGATCTTCATCGTCGAGGCCCTGCGGGACATGGTGAGCGTCTTCACCGACCACGAGGTCAGCCACGCCACCGCGCTGCTGTCCACGATCCTCGCGCTCGGCACCTTCCAGATCGCCATGGCGCTGTCCCGCGCGCGGCGCTCCGTCTACCTGCTGCGGCCGGTGCGCGAGTTTCTCGCCGACTTCGGCCCCGCCATCGCCATCGGCCTGATGACCGCCGTGGCCTTCACGCTGCACGAGGTCGAGCTGCAGACGCTCGCGGTGCCCCTGGAGTTCCGGCCCACCGCCGACCGCAGCTGGTTCGTGAACCCGCTCGAGGCTCCGACCTGGGTGTGGGCCGCGTCCGCCGTTCCCGCGGTCCTCGTGTCGATCCTGCTGTACCTCGATCAGAACATCACGGTGCGGCTGGTCAACAACCCCGAGTACAAGCTGCGCAAGGGCTCCGGCTACCACCTGGACCTCGCCGTCGTCGGCTTGCTCGTGGGCGTCTGCTCGCTGTTCGGGCTGCCCTGGATGGTCGCCGCGACGGTCCGCTCGCTCAACCACGTGCGCAGCCTGGCGAACGTGGAGACCGAGTCGGACGTGCACGGCGTCTCGACCGACCGGGTCGTCTCGGTCATCGAGACCCGGCTCTCCGCCTTCGCGGTTCACCTGCTCATCGGCGGCTCCCTGCTGGTGCTGCCGCTGCTGAGGATGGTGCCGATGTCGGTGCTGTTCGGCTTGTTCCTCTTCATGGGCGTGGCGTCGATGGCGGGCAACCAGCTCTTCGAACGCCTCAAGCTCTGGTTCCGCGACCCCGCGCTCTACCCGCCCACCTACTACCTGCGGGCGGTGCCGACCGGCCAGGTCCACCTCTACACGGCGATCCAGGCCGCGTGCCTGGTGGTGCTCTGGGTGGTCAAGGTCTCGGTCGTGGGGATCCTCTTCCCCCTCTTCATCGCGCTGCTCGTGCCCGTCCGCCTGGGCCTGGAGCGAATCTTCAAGCCCGAGCACCTCGCGCTGCTCGACGCCGAGGAGGAGCCGCAGGAGGCCGAGGGGCGGCAGACGGGGCTCTAGGAGTTGGAGGGGGCTGGCCGATCAGGTCGAGCAACCCCGAGCCCTGCATGGACGTCCTCAAGGGCGCGGGCATCCGGGTCATCCACGAGTGCACCTCGGTGCGGCACGCGCTCGAGGCCGAGCGCACCGGCTGCGGCGCCTGGTCCTGCGGGGCCAGGTGTCTACGCCCCCGTCTCGTGGTCGTCCCGGGCCAGGGTCAGGGCCACCGGCGCTCCCTCGACGGTCACGCTCAGCTCGTACTCGCCGACGCTGCCCACGCAGTCGTCGTAGCTCAGCACGTAGACAGCGGGCATGGCCCCCGAGACGGTGCCGCTGGCTTCGGGGCAGGGGCAGGTGGGCGGCGGGAAGCTGCACGGCAGGCCTCCTTCGACGGGCCCGACCGCGCCGGGGGCCGCCGGGCCGTCACCGCCGGGGGAAGCGGGACAGCCTCTGTAGAAACGCGGGGGGCGCGAGAACGGGGCAGGTTCTTTCGGATCGGGGCGGATGGTCCTGGCCTGGAGGCTGAGGCACGGTGCCCTGCACCGGGTCCCTGCTGCCCGACAAGGAGCTGTGATGCGCTGGATGATCCTCCTCTCGATCGCGACCATGGCCTCGTGGGCGCTCTGCCCCCAAGCGGCTGCGGCCGACACGCCCGCTGACGAGCCGACCGTGCTCGAGCGGACCACCCCCTACGTGGCGGTTCAGATCGGCTTCGAGCTGCAGGCCATCGAAGGCGCAGCGCGCGACGTCGCGAACTCGGTCGACGAGCTGTCGGCGTCGATGCAGACGCTCACGGACTCCCCCTCCCTCAGCGAGGACCAGAAGGCGGAGCTGATGTCCGTGCTCGGTCGGGTGGATCAGCTGTCGGAGCGGGTGGTGGACGCCGTGGACCGCATCCCCGACGCCGTCGAGCAGAGCCGGGGGCCCCTCACCGGGATCGCCACCGACCTCGCCCACGATGCGCGACGGACCCTCGTGCTCGCCCTCGCGGCCGTCCTCGTGGTGATCGTCCTCGCGCTCCTGGCCGCCTACGTCTTCACGATCCGCCCCGCTGGCCAGGCGATCGCCGCCTTCGCCACGCGCCTGACGAGCCTCGCGAAGAGCGTCGAGCACAGCATCGATCTGGTCGCACAGACGAACGAGGTGCAGCTCGAGCTGGCCAGGATCCTGGAGACACAGCGCGAGGCCATCGAGGCCTTCAAGGCGCCGACGACGGACCCCGAGCCGTAGGGCGGCGCCCGCGCGCAGCCACCCTGTCAGCCTCGGGCTCGACCTCGACCTGCAGGCTGAGGACCTCGACGGCGGCCCCCGGCCGATCGGCGGCGGCGTCGACCTGGGCGCCTTCGAGCGGCGCGAGGAGGCGCGCTGAGCCCGCAGCGAGCACGGGTGCGACATCCTGCCGCGCGACATCCCGCCGCGCGGCACGTCGTCGCAGACTGAGCGGCCTCAGAATCAGCGCGCCGCTCGCTCCTACCCTCGGGCGAAATCAACCCGAGGTCTCCGATGCACGTTCGCTTCTTCTTCCTGCTTGCCGCCATCCCCCTGCTCGCCGCCTGCCCGGCCACCGGCGGCGGTGACCCCGACGACGAACCGCCGGCCGAGGACGGCCTCGAATCCATCGCGACCCTCACCCAGGACGGCTACATCGTCGACCTGCTGGCCGAGCGCGACGCCTTCGTCGGCACCAACGCCCTCTGGATCCAGGTCCTCGACGAGGCCACGGGCGAGCCGGTCGACGGTCTGGACGTCATGCACATGCCGATGATGAACATGGCCGACATGAGCCACTCCTGCCCCTACACCCAGCCGGTGGGCGCCGGCGAGGGCCTCTACGCGGCCGACGTGGTCTTCACCATGGCCAGCGGCGAGATGGGGAGCTGGAGCGACACCGTCACCCTCGACGGCACGACCGAGCTCGTCTTCGAGGACATCCCCGTCGCGGAGACCCACATGAAGAAGAACCTGGTGGACGGCGACGACACCTGGATCGTCACCCTGACCCTGGACCCCGAGGTCGGCGTGAACGACTTCGTCCTGAGCATCCACCAGCGCGCGTCGATGATGAGCTTCCCCGGCGTCGAGGACGCGACGGTGACCCTGTGGCCCTTCATGCCCGACATGGGCCACGGCTCGGAGGACAACGTCGACCCGGTCCACCTGGAGAACGGCTTCTACGAAGGCCAGGTCAACCTGTCGATGACCGGCTACTGGACCCTCGACTTCGACGTGGTGATCGGGGACCTGGACCTCGGCACCGTGCAGTACGAGGTGAACTTCTAGAGGAGCGGGCCGAGCCGCCTCACCACCCGCCGCCCTCGTCCTGCACGGCGTCGAAGCCCCCATCGACCCAGCGCTGGGCGGAGGCCTGCGTGAGCTTGAAGTTGGGGGAGCAGGAGACCTGGCCGAGCTCCTGGCCGACCTCGCCGAAGGCCGCCAGCTGGCCCTGGGGCTCGAACTCGTCGGGGATGATGTCGAAGACGACCTTGATCCGCGCGCCGTCGGCATCGCTGACCTGCTGCGTCTTGCGGTAGGCCCGCCGGATCTGGTTGTCGCGCCGCGTCTGGTAGTCCCGGGCGGCCTTCAGCTGGGTCGCAAAGTCGGTGGCGTTCAGCGGCTTCGGGTCCTTCTTGTTGCGACCCATCACCCACGGCACGACCAGGAGCGGCTCGTCCTGGCCGTCTTGGGTCATGGCCACAGCCCAGCCGCCGCCGTCTTCGTTGTCGACGACCTCCGCGGTCCAGCCCTTGTCGCTCCAGCGGGTCACCAGTTCTTTGGATTTCATCGCGCGATTCTAGAGCACCGCTCGGGCCTGATAGCTTCGGAACATGCAGATCAGGCCGCAGCTCCCCCCGTCGTCTTCCCGCCTCCCCCGAGGCGCCACGCTCGCAGCCTCGATCCTGCTCGCCGCCTGCGGCAGCCCCGCCGAGAAGGAGCCCGCACCCGAAACCCCGGTCGAAGCCCCCACCCCCGTCGAGGCCCTCCGCGGCCAGTGCCTGCCCGACACCGAGCAGTCCTGGTTCGACTGCGCGACCACCGCGGGAGCGTGGCTCTCGGTCTGCGGCCCGAAGGGCGAGACCACCTCCTGGCTCCAGCTGCGCCACGGCACCCCGATGGCCGCCGAGCTCCGTGTGCCCCCCTCGCCCGCGGGCCTCGACGGCCTGCGCTGGGAGTCGACTCGGGACAGCGGATCGCTCGCCCGGGCGATGCACTTCGGCGAGGGCGCCTTCGTCTCCACGCTGCTGCCGGAGCACGGGGAGCCGCACGCCGGCGCCCAGCTGCCCGATCGCACCCGAGTCACCTGCCGGCCGACCGACGTGGAGGACTCGCTGCCCGATGTCGCGTCCCTCGTGCCTCCCCTCGGCAGCCCGCTGGCCAATGCCGGCCGGCTCGACGCACTCCAGAACGGGGACGCCGCCTGCTACGTCCTGCTGGAGAGCGCGCTGGGGGCCCGGAACTACTACGGCGAGTTCGAGCTCTGCCAGACGGCAGCGGCTCAGGTCGGGAAGCACGTCGTCCTGACCTTCGAGCCCGGCCGCGTGATCGCGCCGTCCTGCCAGGGCGACCCCGAGTGCCAGGACTCGATCGAGGTGCAGCTCGTGGTCGGGATCACGACGCGCTGAGGACAGGCTGTCCCCCTACCAGGCGAAGGCCACACCCAGCTGGGCCCCGCCGTCCGCGACGGCCAACCAGGGCGTCGGCACGATCGCGCTGGCTCGCCCGCGGACCCGCTTCAGGTCCTTGCGGGCCTCCTTCGCCGAGCCGGCGAGCAGCAGGTTCCCGGTGATCGCAGCGGCGACGCCCATGCCCGCGAAGACCGGCCCGCCGCTCTCGAAGAAGACCTGGCTGCCCTCCGCTTGGGCGACCACCACCGCGATGTCGAAGACGACCAGCCCGGGCAGCGCAGCCGCGACCCCCGCGGTGAAGAGGTCGCGGGTCTCCTGGCTCGTGGCGTCCGCGACGGTGTCCAGGGCGAGGCGAGCCCCTCCCACCGCGAAGCCGAGGGACGCGGCGGACAGGCTCATGCCCAGGGCCGTGAAGCCCGGCTGCGAGAGCGCGCCGGTGTCCAGCGTGATCGCCCGCTTGAACTCGCCGGCCAGAGCGGACGAACAGAGCAGGACCGACAGCAGACCGAGGCTCACGAACAAGCGACGCGTGGCCCCCCCAAGGGCGTCGGGGTGCGGCCCCGAGCGCAGCCAGTCTAGCCAGCGGAGAACCGCGGATTCGCGCCCGACGAACGGTCCGCCATCCTCAATCCAGCTCCAACACCACCGCCTCGTGCCCGAGCTCCGCGCAGAAGCGCATCAGCTCCCGCGGCTCCAGGGCCGTCGTCCGCGTGTTGATGAGCGGGTGGATGTTGATGAGCTCCGCCTCGAGCAGCGCCCCTTCGAGCGCGAAGGTCACCTGCCCCTCGCGGTCGTTGACGAGCCCGAAGGGCGTCACCGAGCCCTTCCTCAGGCCCAGCCAGAGCATCAGCCGCTCCTCGCTGGCGAAGGAGAAGCGGCCCGCGCCGAGCGCCTCGCCCAGGGCCCACAGATCCACGACGCGATCCGCCTGCACCGTCACGAGCCACATCCGCCCCTTCCGGTTCCGCAGAAACAGGTTCTTCGTGTGCGCGCCGGGCAGCTGATCGCGCACGGCCCGGGCCTCCTCCACCGTGAAGACCGCGGCGTGCTCCAGCGTTCGCGACGGGATGCCCGCCGCCTCCAGCCGGGTCAGCAGCTCGTCGGGGGTGCAGGGGGCGGAGCCGTCGTTGAGGGTGCTCATGGGCGCAGGGTCGACCGCATCGCGGGCGAGGGCAAGGACGGGAGGTCGCCGAGCCAGAGGATCGCGGCGGTGGATCGGGCAGCGGCTGGAGCATGCGAATCGGCGGAGTCGGGGGCCAGCTTGGATCGTCAAGGGGGCGGCCGGTACAGTGCGGATGGGGAGGAGATCCAAGTGCATCACAAGATCGCTCGGACGCTAGGGAGCGGTGCGCAATGCGCACTTGCCTGCGTCTTGATTTCGGCTTGCGCGGACCTGCATGTCGGGCCGGACTTCGCGACGTTGAACGCGGTGCTCCGACAACTTCTCGTGGAACCCCTGCCTTCAGAAACCTGCGAGATCGGCAACGAGGAGAACGACGCGAATCTGGTCTGGGAGGTCGAGGTCGAAGTTGACGATCGCGATGTTCTGGATGACGACGACGAATACGACGTCGATCGGGTTTGGGTGGAGTTCTGGAACCTCGACTGTGATGACATCGGAGCAAGCACCCTGTTCACGCCAGACCGCCGCTCCTTCAGCCTTGACCTCAGTCAGGTAGACGGCGGAAACCGCTGGCAGACAAGCCGCCCGCACCTCGAGCGGCACCGACCCGTGCCGACCAGTTGCTACGGCGTCCGCGTCTGCGCCACTGAGGCCGAGTACCCCGGCGATGAGCACTGCGGCGAGGTCGACAGCAGCGTGTGGCCGAGGCTCGGCGGTCACGACCCCCCAGCCGTGCAGCCCCCCCTGCTGACGTGGCGCCGAGCCGAGCTGGACACCTGGTGGGTCGACATCGAAGCCGACGTGCACCCTGGCGGCGGGAGCCCCGACCAGCGCGTCGCCTACGCCTACGCGGAGGCCCTCGACGCCCAGGGTGAGGTGCTCGCAGGGCGCATTTGCTTGCACGTCGCGACCGCGGAGGAGCCCTACCGGATGGTTCGCTCCTTCCGAGCGGGTGAGCCGGTGGGAGACACCGACGCCTTCCCAGCCCATCCCGATAGCGCGCCCTGGCTCCAGGTTCGCGTCGTAGCGGTCGACCAACTCCAACTCCACGCCATCTCGCAAGGCACCGTGGAGCGGGAATCGAACTGAAGCTCCAACATTCGCACAAGACCCCGGGAGGGCCGTGCTTCGACCCATCGCCGCAATCGCTCTGGCCGCGTCCCTGCTGACCGCGTGTGCGTGCGAGTCGGACGAGCCGCCCCCGCAGGGCTCCTACTCGGTTGAGCTTGCAGATTCCGGGGACTGTTGTCTCCTGACCCCGGGCGCCCCGGCGACGCTGGTGGCCGTGATCGAGGGAGGCGGGCTCCCCAACCCCGATCTCACGCTCGAATGGGTGACCGTGGAGGAACCCGGAACCGACCTCGAACGCACCCTCGCCAGCCGCCTCGAAGCCGTATCCCCCGGTGACAGGCGGCCGATCACCCTGGGACCGAACGGGTCCTCCGGACAGCCGCTGACCCTGCTGGAGGTCGCAGCGGTCTTGCGCTTGGGCGATGAGGTTGTCTCCTCCGCCGAAGCGGATCTTCACTGGACGCAAGGCTTCCTACCCACCGTGCTCCTCGAGCTGCTCGGCCCCGCCGCGGTCACGACCCAGGACGACGTCGCCGTGGCTGCGTGCATCTCGGACGCAGACACATCCTCCCCCAGCCTCTTCGCGCTCCGATTCGACCTGGGCGAGGGCGTCGAGGAACCAGACGAGCTCCTGTTCCCGTGGCAACCCGCCGACTGCGAGGCCGGGCAAGTTGGGGCGCGGGCCCTCTTTGCCGCGGGGCGGCTTCCCGGGGATGAGTACGTGCAGATCACGGGCACAGTGGTCGATGTCCACGGTCTGTCTGCTGACGACGCGGTGACCCTCTGGGTCGGCAGCTGCGACCACGACGCGGACGGCGACGGCTACGAGGTCTGCGACGACTGCCCCGAAGTAGCAGGCGACTCTTCCGCGGACATCTACCCCGCCGATCTCGACGGAGACGGCGCCACGGCCTGCTCTGACTGCAACGACGACCCCCTGAACGGGGGGGCGACCCTCAACCTGCGGGATGACGACGGCGACGGGTGGTCAAGCTGCGCGGGCGACTGCGATGACCGGGATCCCTTCGCTTTCCCAGAGAACACCGAGACCTGTGTCGACGGCATCGACAACGACTGCAACGGCGAGGTGGACGAGTCCTACGACCACGACGGCGATGGAGTCGATGGCTGCGCGGGGGACTGTGACGAGACCGAGCCCAGCGTGCACCCCGGCGCTGCCGAGGCCTGCGACGGACGAGACACCGACTGCGACGGCATCGTGCCGGACGATGAACT
>JAJDAI010001075.1 GCA_029261955.1 Deltaproteobacteria bacterium
TGCTCGACGCCGAGCTGCCCACGGCGATGATCTGCGGCCTGGCCTGGCAGGCCCTGGGCGCGCTGGCGCACGTGCACGCCCGCGACGTGCTGCACCGCGACATCAAGCCCGAGAACCTGCTGGTGACCCGCGAGCCCGACGGCAAGCTGGTGCTGAAGATCGCCGACTTCGGCATCGCGGCCGCCATGACGCCCGACTCCTCGACCCGCCTCACCGAGGACAACGTCGTGCTGGGCACGCCGTCGTACATGGCGCCCGAGCAGGCGCTGGGGCAGACCCTCGCGGGCCCGGGCATCGACCTGTACCCCGTGGGCGTGCTGCTCTACCGCATCCTCTGCGGCCGGCTCCCCTTCACCGGGCAGACCATGGCGATGATGCTCGCGAAGACGCGGCGGGAGCCGAGCTGGCCGCGGGACGGGCGGGGGGTCGCCGTCGAGCCGAAGCTGCGCGCCGTCGTGCTCAAGCTGCTCGCCCGTCAGCCCGAGAACCGCTACGCCTTCGCCGCCGACGCGCGCGCCGCGCTGCGCCCCTTCTGCAGCCAACCGAAGCTGAGCGAGCGGGACTGGGCGAAGCTCGGCGGGCCGCTGCCGGACTCCACCACCCAGCCTGCCGAGGCGCCGATGCCCACGCGGGAGGCGGCGAGCCCGCCGTTCTGGGGTCGGCAGCGGGACCTGGACGCCATCCTCGGCGTCGCGGCCGAAGCGGAGTCGGGGGCGGGCCGCGTGCTGCTGCTGCACGGGGACGCGGGGGTCGGCAAGAGCACCCTGCTGCGCCACGTCAGCCGGCAGCTGGCCGAGGAGGGCCGCTTCTTCGTCCTGCGCTACCAGAGCGTCGCCAACGGCGGGAACATCGTGGAGGGGATCGATCGCTTCCTCGGGACCGTGGGTCGCCCCCGGACCGACGTGGAGGCGGCGGCGCGGGAGTTCATGCGGCGCCACGGGGCCGACGACGAGACCGAGGTGGAGCGCCTGACCGAGCTGCTGCGCCCCAGCGAGCACGGCGAAGACCCCGCCGCCCGCCAGCAGGCCGCCTTCGCGCTGTCGGTCCGCACCTTCCGCCGCATCGCGCAGCGGCGGCCGGTGCTGCTGACCATGGACGACATCGCGCTGGCCGGCTCGGTGGGCACGGCCTTCCTGGAGCACTTCCTCTTCGAGGTGTCCTTCGAGCCCTTCCCCGTGCTCATCGCCTGCACCTGGCGGGACAGCGACGTGAACCCGGGCTTTCTGCGCGGCCTCGCCCGCTCCGACCGCTACGAAGGCCGCGACCGGGTGACCCTGCACGTCGGACCGCTCGCCCAGGGCGAGGTGGTGCAGGGGCTCGTCGATGGCTTCGGCCTGGACCGGGCGGGGGCAGCGCGCATCGCGACCCGTTCGGGCGGCAACCCGCTCTTCGCCCGCCTGCTGATGGAGTCTGGGGCCGAGGGGCAGCCCACCGGCAAGCTGCCCGAGCGCCTCAAGGGCATGCTCCAGGCCTCCCTCGACTCCGCGCTCCGCGAGTCCCAGGACCCCAAGCGCACCCGGCGGCTGCTGGAGCTGCTCGCGACCTTCGGCAACCGCGTCGAGCTGGCGCTGCTGGAGCGTGTGCCGGGCCTCGATCCGCACGCCGACCTGGAGGACACCGTCGACGAGCTGGTGGACGCCGGCCTGCTGTCGGAGCTGGGCATCGGGGCGAGCTCATCGCTGGTCTTCACCCACGGGCTGCACCGCGACGCGGTCCTGGAGAGCACGACCGCGCGGCGGCAGCGGCGGCTGCACGCCCAGGCCGCGGCGGTTCTGACGGGCTGGGCCGCGGACGGGGGACCGCGCCTGGCGGTGCGCATCGCCCGGCACCTCGAGGCCGCAGCGGAGCCCGCAGCGCTGAACGCCTGGCTGGCCGCCATGGACGAGGAGGCCGGCCGGGGCGACGCCCTCAGCGCCGTGCAGTGCGGGGTCCGGGCCTTGAGCTCGCTGCCCGATCGGGACGCCCGCCGCGCCGCGCTCGCGGTGGAGCTGGGGCGGCTTCAGGCCGAAACCGGCGATCTCGACGGGGCCGAGGCGCTGCTTCGGCCGCTGGTTGGGAGCGACGACGTGGTGCTCGCCATGGCCGCAGGGGAGGTGCTCGCCGGCGTGCTCGAGAAACGCGCCGACGCCCGACCCAGGACCGCCCAGCGCGAGCAGCTCGAGCCCCACGCCCCCCCCGGCGGCGCCGACGAGCGCCGCGCCTGGCAGCGCTGCGCCGCCATCTGGTTCAACGCCATGGGCAAGCCCCGCGAAGCCGCGAAGGCCGCGAAGGCCGCGCTCGATGGCGCCCCGGCCGGCCACGAGACGCGCATCGCCGCCCAGCGTCTGGCCTTCTCCTGCATGGTGCTGGGCCAGCCGATCGAGGCCCGCGAGGCGGCCGAGCTGGCCATGGCGCACGCCGGCGAGCACCCCGATCACCGCGCACGCGCGCTGCGGGCCCTGGGCACCGTCGAGTGCCACGCCGGCAACATCGACGCCGCCCGACGCCACCTGGGCGAGTCGCTGGAGCTGGTCCGCACCTCCGGCCGCAGCGCCCGCGTGCCCCTCGCCCTGATGGACCGGGCCATGGTCGAGCTGCGGGCCGGCGACATCGACGGCGCCCGGCAGGGGCTGCGCGAGGCCGCTCGGGCGGCTCGGGCCACCGGAGTCGGCTGGGTCGAGGTCCGCGCCGGCTTCCGGGAGATGCTCTGCGACCTGCTCCAGGGGCGCACCGAGGGCGTTCGCCAGCGCGTGGACCTGCTGCTGCCGGAAGGCGGCGGCGCCGCGCTCGGGCAGCTCAGCCGCGCACGAGGCGCGTTGCTGGCCTGGCTCGCGCTGCGCGACGGTCGCGCGGACGACGCCGTGGTCGAGCTCCAGCCCAGCGAGCCCCTGGAGCGCAGCCCCGCCCTGCCCGAGGTCGCCTGGCTCTGCGAAGCCCTGGCCCACGCCTTCCGCCAGCTCGGCCGCCCCGAAGCCGAGCGCTTCGACGCCGTCGCCCAGGGCCTGTGGCGCCGCTGCGGCCAACCCGACTGAATGGGCTGGATGGGGTCAGACCCCATTCGTGCACCAGCTGGAGAACGAGCACCTCGGTGTCTGAGACCGGAGCGCTATTTCTCGGGCGTCTCACTCAGCGCGAGGCTGCCACCGTCGGCGATGCTCAGGGCGCCATCGGCCGCCTCGTCCTCGTGCACGGCCAGGCCGCCGGCCTCGGGCGACATGCCGCGGGCCTGCCGGAGCTGCGCCAGGGCGCGGGCCGCGCGGCCTCGCTGGCTCTCGTCGCCGCCATCCATCAGGTCGAGCAGGGTCTGCTCGGCCGAGGCCCCGTGGAGGCCCGCCGCGTGGCGCTGGCAGAGCGCCTCGGCCGCGGCGAGGCGCAGCGCCGCGGGGAACGAGGGGGCCAGGTGTTCGGCGAGGCGCAGCGAGCGCTGGCCCACACGCAGGCTCAGCGCGCGGGCGAGGCGCATGGCGCGCAGCAAACCCTCCTGGTGGAAGCCGTGCTCGGGGTCCCCCGCCAGGGTGAGCTCAACCGAGCCTCGCTGCACACCGCCCCCGTAGGCGGTCAGCCAGCGCAGCTCCTCGACGACCTCGGGGTCGAGCAGCGCGGCGAGCTCGGCGGCGTCCCCGTCGATGAAGAGCTCGCGGTCCGCCTCGGCGTCCCCCACCTCGAAGTCCGGCCCCGACAGGCGCTGCTGCACCGCGCTGCGCACGTCCTCACGGCGGATGGTCAGACCGTGGGACAGGGCCCCGGGCAGCTCGATCCTCACGACGAGGTCGTAGACGTCGCC
>JAJDAI010001076.1 GCA_029261955.1 Deltaproteobacteria bacterium
GGCGCCGTGCAGCACCCGCGCGCGGGCGACCTCGCGCGGGCCGGCGTCGTCCTGCACGAACAGGACCGTGGTGTCGCCCTCGTCCTCCGTCCAGACCGCCTTCGCCTCATCGAGCACCAGCCAGCCCTTGACCCGCACGTCGCGCAGGCCGACCACGGCGCCGGGCTGAATGGACCCCTGCGCGAGCAGGTCGACCATGGACATCATCGGCAGGGCCGGCAGCGTCCAGGTGGGGCAGTGGTCCGCGATCCAGGGCTCCGCGATGGGGTCGAGCAGGCGGCGGCCGGGGTCCGGCAGCTCGCCCGACACGATGCGCATGCCGACGTTCGTCGCCTCGTAGATGCGCTTGCCGTCCACCCAGAGCGAGGCGGCGGCCAGCACGAAGGGACCCTGCTCGTCGCGGCCGATCTCGGTGACGTCGAGCGTCGTGTTGATGAGGCGGTTGTGCGGACCGACCTGGCCCCGGTACTTCCAGGTCATGGCCTGGCCGAGGGCGATGGGCTCGAAGCGGGGGTTCTCGATGCCCTCGTCGAGGCCGACCTCCAGCATCGCCACTTGCAGGAGCTGCAGCATCGCTTCCAGGCCGAGCGAGCCGGGCTGCACCGGATCCTGGAAGAAGTGGGCCTTGAAGAACCACTCGCCGGGGTCGACGTCCTTCTCGGCCCGAAGCCGGCCGAGGCCGTGGGCGCCGCCATCGCGCCAGATCGTCGCGCGGTCCAGCATCAGCAGGCGGGGATCGGGGAGCTGGGGGCGACCGGCAGCGAAGAGCGGGCCCTGCCGCAGCGTGAGGTCGGTGCTGGCGCCCCCGGGCTCGTCCAGCAAGGCGCGCTGGGCGTCCGTGCAGGGCAGGCCCAGCTGGTTCCGCATGGCCTCACCGGGGAAGAAGCCGAAGACCGTGTCCATCACGTAGACGCGGCGATCGCCCAGGAAGCACTCGACCTCGAAGGCCTCGATGATCATCCCGGCGCTGGAGGAGATGCTGGTGATCTTCGCGACGGTGCGCAGGGTCCCCGAGTCCGAGACGAGCTCGCCCTCCAGCGTCCCCGTGCCGTCCAGGTTGCGGAAGTAGAGCTCCGCGTCGACGGTCAGGGCCGAGCCGACGTAGCTCGCCAGCCAGCCGCAGGGCTGGAGCGCCGCCTCGATGAGCACCGCGAAGGGCATGGTCCGGCAGCCGTTGGCGTCCAGGTACCAGGCGTCGGGCGGGATGTCGTACTCGACCTCGGCCGTCGTGCCGACCTGCATGCCGCCGATGGGTCCATCGACCCGCGTGGTGCGCGTCATGAAGTGGTAGGGCGGGCCGGGCAGGCGGGCGACGGTGCGCGGGCCGTCGTAGCGGGCGTACATCGAGCCGAAGGCCTCGGACGGGCGGCCCCAGGCGCAGGCGAGCAGCGAGGGGTAGTCGAACTGGAAGCCCTCGGGCGTCACAGCGACCGGACGGTCGGCGGCGGGGTCGGCGATCTGCGGGCGGTCGTCCAGCGGCCAGCCGGGCACCAGCTTCAGGCCGACGCGGCGGGCGTGGAAGGCCTTGAGCCCATCCACCGTGCAGAGCAGGTCCGCGTAGAGCGTGGGGATGTCGCCCTCGATCACCTCCTCGACGAAGACCTCGTAGGTGAGGTGCCGGCTCGTGGGGGTGACCTGGCCGCGGCAGGACAGGGCGAAGGGCTCGTCCGTCGTCGGCGTGAAGCGCCAGCCGTCCCGCGGCACCGTGAAGCCCAGGGACGCCAGGTAGAAGGCCATCGCCTGCAGGCAGCCCTCGAACATCAGCGTGCCGGGCATGCAGGGGTCGTTCTTGAAGTGCCCCGCGAAGAACCAGTGGTCCGGGGTGATCTGCGTCTCGGCCCGCAGGTAGCCGCGGCCCCAGGGCCCCCCGGTGGAGCTGAGCTCCGGGATCCGCTCCAGGAACAGCATGCGGCCGTCCTGGATGCGCGGGGAGCGGGTGTGGGTCTTCGCGAACTCGTAGCCGGGCCCGAAGCAGTCCCAGGGGCGACCGTCGGCGAAGGCCTCGATGTGCTCGGGCTCGAAGCTGCTGCGTGTGCAGGCGATGGGCGGTGTCGCGAGGCGCGGATCCGCGACGATGTCCTGCTCTTCGGGGGTCCAGAGGCAGCCGGCGGAGTCGGCCAGCTCGGCCTCGGTGAAGAAGCCGGCCTGGCCCTGGCGCACGCTCAGGCGGGGCTCGCCGTTCACGACGCAGTCGTAGTGGAAGAACATCAGCCGGATCGGGCCCTGGTTGGCGTGGCCGTCCAGGTGGATGTCGTACTGGAGCGTCTCGCCGGGGCACGGCAGCTCGCCGTGGTAGGTCAGCTCGCAGCCGAGCAGGCGGTAGACGCGCTCGCCCTTGTTGAGCAGATCGACGCCCAGCCAGGAGATGAGCATCAGATCGGCCTGGCCGGACTCGATCATCACGCCCGCGGGCATGTGGCCCTGGTGCAGGTACCAGCTGTCCCAGTCGACGTCGGTCTCGGTCCAGATGGTGCCGGTGCCCATGCTCGCGGGCTCCGCGTCGATGCCGGTGACGCGATCGGCCAGCAGCAGCGGGGGCTCGGGCATGCGGACCTGGCGCGCGTGGCGGTCCTGGTCCTTGAAGGTGGGGCCGTAGATGGAGGAGATGGCGCCGGAGGCGTGGATCTCCAGGTCGGCGCGGGAGAAGGTCGGGCCGACGGGGCTGGGGCGCTCGGGGACGGGGGCGGCGACGGGGGCCATGACCGGCGAGGCGAGGGGCGCGGGGATCGGGGCGACGAAGGGCTGGGGGACCGGCTGCGGGACCCCGGGCGCCACGAAGGCCGCGGGGACCGGGGGAGCAGCGAAGGCGGGGGGCGCGGCGAGGCGGGTGTGCCGGCGGAACGAGCGCGGTGCAGCAGCGCGAACATCGCGTTGCGGCGGACCTCGAGGAAGCGCTGGTGCAGCTGCGCCTGTTGGGACACGAAGGCGCGCTGCGCCTCGCCGAGCTGGGCGGTCTGCTCGCGCCAGGCCGCCATCGCGGGGGTGGTGTGCGTCGGCGCGGCGGCGAGGGGGGTGGGCATCGGGGCGGCGAGCGGAGCCCGGGTCGCCGCGTGGGGCGGCACCGGAGGCGGCACCTCGGCCGGCAGCTCGGATGAGCTCGCGACGGGGGGGAGGAGCGGGGCCGCGGGCATGGACGGAGAGGACACGACGGCCTCCAGGGGCTGGGCGGGGCGGGGCGCGGCGAGCGCGGGCGGGTGCGCAGGGAGCGTGATCGACGGGCCCGAGGGCGCGGCAGGGCGGGGCGCGCAGGCGCCAGCGGGGGCGGGAAGCAGCGAGACGGCGACGGCCCCCGGAGCGACGGGCAGGACCGAGGCGGAGCGCGCCGGGGCGCCTCCCAGGGGCAGCCCGCGGCTGAGGGCGAGCGCTGCCAGCGCGGTGTGGAGCAGGGACTCGGCGGCGCCGGTCGAGCCGAAGCGGGCGTTCAGGCCCTGGCCCTCCGGGCCGGCGCCGAGGCGGGGTCCAGCGGGCGCAGCCTCCGGCGCCAGCACCGCGTGCACGGGCAGCTCCTGCCGCAGCGCATCGTCCAGGCGCATGAGCACCAGGGCGCAGGCACCATCGCCGGGCGCCAGGCTGGCAGACGCTGCGTTCACCGGCTCGCAGCCGAGGTCCGAGGCCCCGACGAGCGCGATGTCGAGCTCGCCGCGGTCCAATGCGCGCCGGGCCAGCTCCAGGGCCCGCAGGCCGGAGTCGCGGCCCGCGGAGACCGTGAAGCCGATCCCCGAGGCGTCGAACTGGCTGTTCAGCCGGTTGGCCAGGATGTTGGGCATCGTGCCGAGCACGCCCGCGGCCTGGAGCGGGGCGACGATCGCGTCCCGACTTTGCTGGACGCGGCCCTCGTCCCCCGTGCCGAGGCGAGCGGGGGTGCGCCAGCGGGCGCCATAGCGCGCGACTTCGGGGTCCGTCTCGAGGCAGACGAAGAGGCCAGCCCGATCCCCGCCGAAGGGCAGATGGGCGACCGCGTCCCGCGCGAGCTGGAGCAGCAGGTTCTGCTGGCCCAGGCTCTGCTGGAGGTCGTTCGGCGGGAACTTCAAACCCGACAGGCCCAGCTCGATGGCCTGGGTCTGGGGAGCGTGGGGCCGGCTGGCATCGGCCAGCAGAGCCGCGACGGCCTCACGCCCCGAGGAGGCCCCCAAGGCCAGCTCGAGGCCGACCACGGCCAGGGGAGCCCGCATCGTGGGGCTCTGCGCCTGCGGCCAACGGCCCGCCTCGTACTCGGACACGACCAGGTGCGCGTTGTTGCCGCCGAAGCC
>JAJDAI010001077.1 GCA_029261955.1 Deltaproteobacteria bacterium
GGCCCAGGCCCGTGAAGCCAAGGCGGGAGCGCACGACCGGGGGAGCCTCGGGCGCAGCGGGGGCGGGGGGGGCCGTTGCTGCCTTCGCGGCCTGCTCCTCCAGCTTCGCCAACACGTCGGGCGGCATCAGCGCCCGCGCCTCCGCCGTCAGGCCCGCGAGCAGCTCGCGCGCCTTGTTCGGGTCAGTGGGCGCCGCGTCCTGCTTCGCCCGGGTCTGCGAAGGCGGCAGGTCCCCGCCGCAGTACATGCAGCGCTGGAGGGTTTCGCCGTTCGGGCGGCCGCAGGACGAGCAGGTTCGAGCAGTCAATGGATCCTCACCCCAGCCGGTTGCCCGGCCCGTGGGCGCGGACTATAGCAACGCCGGTGGAACCGCTCGAAGACAGACCCGTTCCCCACCGCGTGCGGCGGGTGGGCGAAGGCGAAACCCTGCTCCGATACGTCGAGCTGTTCTTCAGCCGCGTGCCGGTCGAGGACATGCGCTCGACCATCGAAGCCGGCCGCTTCTCGCTGCTCGACGGCGGCGTGCTCACCTGCGACAGCGTGCTGCACGAGGGCCAGACGCTGCTGGTCCAGGTGCCCGCCCGCACCGACGACGATCCCTTCCTCCCGACGCCCCGCGCCCCCCTCTCCTGCCTGCTGCTGGACGACGACCTCTTTGTGATCGACAAGCCGGCCGGGCTGCTCAGCTACCCCATGGGGGCGCGGAAGATCGCGGCGCTCTCCCTGGGAGAACGGCACCTGCACGCCCGGGGGCTGGACCCCGAACTCCGCCCCTTGCACCGCCTGGACCGCGAGACCACGGGCGTGCTGATGATGGCGCGGCACCGAACCGCGGACCGGCGGGTGAAGAAGGCCTTCCAGCGGCGGCGGATCCGCAAGAGCTACCTCGCCCTCGTGCGCGGCCGCATGGACGGCGGCGTGCAGATCATCAAGGGGGCCATCGGCTCGGATCCGGACTCGGAGATCCGCATCCGCATGTCGGTGCGCGACGACGGCAAGCCGGCGGAGACCTGGATCCGCACCCTGGGCGTCTTCGGCGACCGGGACTGGGGCCCCGCGGGCCGCGGCTACACCTGGGTGGAGTGCCGGCCGCTGACCGGACGCACACACCAGATCCGCGTGCACCTCGCCCACAAGGGGCACCCGCTCGTGGGCGACAAGATCTACTGCGACGGCGGGCGCGGCTTCCTCCGGCGCTGGGACGGCGTGCTGTGCCAGGAGGACATCGATCAGCTCGAGCTGCCGCGGCATGCGCTGCACGCCTGGGGCCTGACCCTGAACCACCCCGCCACCTACGAGTCTCTCTTCCTCTCCGCCCCCGTCCCCGATGACCTGCGCGCCTTCGCGGCCGCCCGGGGCGGCGATCTGCCCGCCGGCCCCGTGCCCCTGGAGATCCCGTGACCGACCTGCTCCCCGGCCAGCTGATCGAGCAGCTGCCCATCTTCCCGCTGCCCAACGTGGTCTTCTTCCCCGAGACGCTGCTGCCGCTCCACGTCTTCGAGCCCCGCTACCTCGCGCTGGTCGATCACGTGCTGGAGCATGGCCGCCTGATGGGCATCGCCACGCTCGCGCCCGGCTGGGAGCCCTCCTACTACGAGCAGCCCGAGCTGCTGCCCCTGATGACCGTGGGCCGCCTGGTCCGCAAGGAGCAGGCCGACGAGGGGCGCTGCAACATCCTCGTGCGCGGCCTCGCCCGGGTCCGCGTCGTCGACGAGCTGCCGCCCGAGCAGCTGTTCCGCCGGCTGTCCTGCGAGGTCCTGCCGACGCCGGAGCCCGACGACGACCTGGACCGCGAGCTGGTCGTCATCCGGCAGCTCTTCGGCTCGGTGCTGGCGCGCATGCCCGGCCAGGGCGCGGGCGCCGCCGCAGGCCTCTTCAACCCCGAGGTGCCGCCGCGGGTCCTGCTCAACACCATCGCGACGTCGCTGCCCCTCAGCCCCGAGCGCAAGCACGCGATCCTCGTGGCGGACACCCTGGCGATGCGCGCGGAGCTGCTCTCCCAGGAGCTCGCGGAGCTGACCGTGGTCGGCAACAGCGCGGACGCCTGAGGGGGCTCAGCCCCGCAGGGCCCGCAGCAGGGTGGAGACGCCGGAGCGGGTTCGGCGGCGCACGGGCCGGGAGCGCGCGAGGCGGCGAGCCCGGTCCAGGCGGCCCGGGTCGATGCCCGGGGGCACGAAGTCCGGCGAGGGCGCGTCCAGCCAGTCACCCCAGGCGGGATCGGCGTCGTCGCCGATGCGCGCGGGCACGGCGAAGGCCAGGTCCAGCCCCGCCTCAGCGAGCCGCTCGATGCCCCGGTCCTCGTCGGCGGCTCCGTAGCCATGCACGCCGAGCAGCACGGTGGCCGAGACCTCCAGGCGAGCCCGGCGGCAGGTGCCCGCGGCCGAGCGCAGATCGTCCACCGCTTCGGAGTCCCCCGCGTTCACCGGGCCCAGGTCCAGCACATCCACCGAGCGCGCGACCTCGTTCAGGGCCAGGCTCCGCAGCAGGGTCGGCGCGATGGTCGCGCGCAGGCGCACGCCCGGCGCGAGGCGCTCGGCGAGGAGCTCCTGCCAGAACGCGGCGGCGGGTGGCTGGCCCAGGGGGTCGGCCCGCAGGTCCAGGCGCCTGATGCCGAGCAGCACGCAGGCTCGCGCGTCCTCGAGCACGGCCGCGGGGCGCAGCGGGGAGCCGTCGGGCGCGTGCAGCGGCACCGTGGACGCCGCGAAGCGCCCCTTGTCGGAGCCGAGGCGCCCCGGAGCCGGAGGCTGCACGAGGTCCGGCTCGGGCAGGCCGCGGTAGGCGGCGTAGTCCAGCAGCTTCCGGTCGAGCGGAACCCCCGTCGAGCCGTCGGTGGCGAGCGCCTGCGCCAGCGCGTCCGCGCGCCCACCGGCCGCGACCACATCCAGCGCCGCGTTGAGCGCGTCGGAGGCCACGGGCAGCAGGCCGTCCAGCTCGACCAGCCGCGCCGCCGCGTGGGGCGCAAGGCGCACGAGGGGGCCCGCGCCGAGCACGCAGCTGCAGCCCGCGTGGCGCACGGCGCGCGCGGCCTCCAGGGCGTCTCCGAGGGTCGCAGGATGCAGCCAGACGACGGCCACGTCGGGGCGCTGCACCCGCGCCACGGCCCGGACCGAGGCCCGCGGGTCGGTCGCCGCGGCGACGCGCGCGTCGTGCACCATCACCCGGTGGGGGCTGGCGTACTTCGCGGCGCTGGCGAGCCGGAGCAGGCCCACGGGCAGCACCGAACCCGCCTCGCGGGGGATGTCGAAG
>JAJDAI010001078.1 GCA_029261955.1 Deltaproteobacteria bacterium
CGTCCAGCACGGCGACCCGGCTGGCATCCGGCACCGCCACCAGGCTGCGCAGCTCCTCATCAGCGACCCGGAACGGCGCGGTGCTCGTCCCGGCCTCGAGGTCGACCACCGACACCACGCCCTGCGGTGTGCCGAGCAGCAGCGTGTCCGGTCCGTCGAAGCGGATGAGGCCTGCCGTCGCCTGGTCCGCGTTGAAGGGGGAGGCGACCCGCCGGGGAGGCGCCCCGACCGGGCCCACCCAGACCTCACCTTCCACGCAGAGCGAGGCCAGCTGGTCACCGGGGCCGAGGGCGACGCCCAGGGTGGGGCCGCTGCAGGGCGAGCTGCGCACGACGCTGCCGTCTTCCAGGTCGAGCACGACAACGTTGAAGCCGTTGCCCTGGGCCACGAAGCGCCCGTTGGTGCGCAAGCTGCTCGCGCCGGGGAACTCCCGCACGGTGGTGCGGATCGCGCCCGTCGCCCGGTCCAGCACGATCAGCTGGCCGAGGGGGCCGAGCACCGCGATGCTGTCGCCCGCGAAGACCGCGTCGCTGAGTTCGAGACCGAGCTCCCAGACCGGCGCGCCGCCGTCCAAGGGCAGCAGGGCCGCCGTGTTCGGGTTGATGCACAGCAGCTGCGATGCGTCCGGGCTGATCGAGCGCCGCGCGCAGGCGGGCAGGGGGTGGCTGCTCACGAGCTGCGGCCGCTCCCCGATGCCCCCGGCCGCGAGCAGCCCGCGCATGTCCGCCGACTCGCGCCGGTTGAGGGCGTGGGCAGCCAGGACCTCGGCGGCGGGGCGTCGGCCTTCGCGATCCGCGCTGAGCGCCTGGGTCTCCAGGGCGTCGGTGAGGTGCTTGTCGGCGGTGGCGAGGGCGCGGCCCGTCTCCTCCTCGGCGGCGACGGCGCGGTCCCGCTCCTGCAGGGTCTGTCGCCAGGCGGAGGCGCCGACCACGGTCGTGAGCGTGAAGCCGAGCACCGCCACCGCGAACGGCACGCGCCAGGCCACGACCAGGCGCCGCGCGAGCTCCCAGGGTGAGTAGGAGTAGGCCGTCACCCGGCGCCCATCGAGGAAGCGCGCGAGGTCCGCGGTGAACTCGGCCGCGGAGGGGTAGCGGTCCGCCGGATCCAGGGACAGCGCCCGCATGGCGACCGCCCGCAGATCCGGCGGGAGCGAGTCGTCCAGCGGGTTCTTCTGCCCCGCGCGAGCCCGGGCGAAGATGGTCTGGTGGTCGCCCGAGAAGGGCGGACGTCGGCCCAGCAGGTGGTGCAGCGTGGCGCCCAGGCTCCACACGTCCGAGCGCAGGCTGCTGTGCCCGTCGGACTGCTCGGGGCTCATGTAGGCGGGGGTGCCGACCACCTGCTCGTCGGGCTCGTCCAGCATGCGGGCCAGGCCCCAGTCCACCACCTGGACCTCGCCGAACTCGCCCACCATGATGTTCTCGGGCTTGAGGTCCCGGTGGACCACGCCCTTGCTGTGCGCGAAGGCGATCGCCTGCGCTGCCGCGAGAAAGTGCCGGAGCAACGCCCCCAGCGGGTCCTCCCCCTCGGTGATGCAGGCCAGCAGCGAGCGGCCGCGCACGAGGCGCATCGTGTAGAAGAGCCGGCCGTCGGGCGACTCGCCGGCGTCGTGCACGGGCACGATCGCGGGGTGCTCCAGCTGCGCGGTGATGCGGGCCTCGGCGCCCAGGCGGTTCGCTGTCGCGCCGTTGACCGAGGCCGCGACCTCCTTCAGGGCCACCTCGCGCTCGAGCCGCGCGTCCCAGGCGGCATAGACCCGGCCCATGCCGCCCGCGCCGATGAGGCGCCGGCGCTCGTAGCGCTCGTCGGTCTTGACGGGGGACCAGGGCACCTCGTCGGTCGCCCCGATGCTCCAGCCTCCACCCGACGCGAAGGTGTCCGGCCAGGATCCCGAGCCCACGCTCAGCTCTGGTCTTCGACCGAGTCGCCTTCGTACAGAACGAGCCCCAGGGAGCCGGCGCCGTCGGGGCGGACGAGGTCGGTGCGGATGCCCGCGCCGCGCAAGCGCGAGCGGAGCCGTCCCAGGTTCACATCGAGGCGGTGCCTCAGCACGCCGGTCTCGAGCTCCTGTGGCCAGACCTCGCGGGCCAGCATCTCCCAGGGCACCGGCGCCTCGAAGCGCACCAGCTCGCTGAGGATGCGGGCCCCGCGTCCGCCGAAGACCACGGGTGGGCGCCCGTTGTGGTGCAGGGCCACCGTGTCGAACTGGGCGATGATGCGCAGGGGCTCCCGCACGCCGCCATCGACCCGGGTGGGGGTGTGCGACGCGCTGTGCAGCGCGACCTCGGTCAGCAGCACGGTGCAGCCCTCGACCTCGAAGCTCTCGCCCACGGACAAGCTGCGGGTCACCCCGTCGCGGCCGCGCAGGCGCCACTGCTCGTCGGTGCTCCAGACGTGGGCGTCAGCGCCGGGCACGTAGCGGGACGAGACGCTCACGTCGTCGTTCGCGATCTTGATCGACGCGACCGATCCCAGGAGCCGCTCGCCGAGGCCTTCGATCTGGAGCGCCGGCACCGCGTTGGGCAGCGAGACCTCCTCGACCACCAGCTCCAGACCCCGCGCAAGCTCGAGCCGTTGGTCCTTGCGCAGGACCAGCTCGGAGACCGGCTTGCCGTCCACGGCGACCATGCGACGGAGCGCCAGCAACCGCAGCTCGCCACCGCGCAAGCTGAGCATCGCGTGGGCCTCCGAGATCCGGGGATCGTCAAGCCACAGCGCAGCCGTCGCCGTCCGGCCGATCAAGTCGCCGGGCAGCAATTCGACTCGAGAACCGTCCGGGAGGCGGATGCGAGCGGATGCATGCACGTATGACAGAGTAATTACTTCGTGCACTCTCCGCGCGGGCACTCTGCGGCAGATGCTGTGTGCAGTTTTTCCAGCATGTGCTAGTTTTCCAGCATATGAATACCGCGCAGCCCGATCCCCTCAGCCGCCGCGAGCGGCAGATCATGGA
>JAJDAI010001079.1 GCA_029261955.1 Deltaproteobacteria bacterium
GCGGACGCATGCCGGGGCTGGAGATCGCGAAGGCGCCGGGCTCGACGTCGTCCGGCGAGGCCCAGTCCGCGAAGGCGAAGTCGAAGGGCCACTCGAGGTCGGGGTCGCTCGAGCGCAGGACCACGTCCCTCGCGACCCGCTGGAGTTCGGCTCCGACCGCCGCGTCCAGCCCGTCGGCCACCGCCATGCCGAGGGGGTCCCGCCCGCTGATCGTCGCGTAGATCACGCAGGCGGTGAGGTAGGAGCCCGCGAGGCTCGGGTGGCTTCCGTCGCCCACGTACAGGTCCGCCCACAGGCCCAGGAAGGGGTTGTCGAGGGTCGCCTCGTCCTCGTCCCAGAGCTGCTGCCAGGCCAGGCCCACCGGCGCGATCCAGACGGGGTGATCCTCGGTCGCGGCGGCGTCGCGGTACGCGCGGTAGCCCTCGGACAGCAGCCCCTGCATCGTCTCGAAGTCGGGGTAGCGGATGAGGTTCTGCTCGTCGCCGTCGCGCCGGCCCCAGGTCATGAGGAGCAAGGTCTGGGCGGGCTCCTCCGTGGCCTGCGCCATCGCGTCGAGCCCGATGAAGGAGTCGCGGCTCTCGATCCAGAAGGGCGAGCTCTGCACGAAGCCGGGGAGCTGGCTCTGCTCCTGGAAGACCACCCAGCTCCAGGGGTCGTCGTCGGTCAACCAGCCGCGCAAGGCGGTGTCGCCGTTGCTGCCGTCGGCGTCGGCCAGGTGCTGCACGAAGCGGTAGCCACCCGGCGAGGTCGCCTCGGTGCGCGACGCGGACCAGGCCGGTACGCCCTGACGAAGCAGGACCTCGACGCGCGCGTGCAGCTGGTTGCTGGCCGTGTAGGAGTTGCCGACGAAGAGCACATCCTGGGCGCTGGCCGGGCTCGCCAGCAGGAGCAGCAGGAGGACGCGGATCACACGCCCTCTCCGAACAGCGGGATCCAGAGCTTGGGCTGGAAGAACCCCTCGGTGAAGAGGACGAGCGCCGCCTCCTGGAAGCCGACCTCGGAGGGCTCGAAGAACACCGTGATCTCGGCTCCCTCCCCCGGGAAGAGGACGAGCTTGCCGGGGGAGTCGACCCCGAAGGCCTCGTCGCCCTCGATGAAGGCCTCGAGGAGGAAGATCTCGCTCGACCCCTTGTTGATGAGCCGCAGGGACGTGGCGACGGCCTCGCCCACCCGGACCACGCCGAAGTCCACTTCGGAGGGCTCGACGATGAGGAAGCCGGGGTCGACGGGCTCGTCGTCGTCGTCGTCGAAGGGATCGTCGTCGTCGTCGTCCGTCCAGACGTCGTCGTCGTCGGCCCAGGAGTCGTCGTCGTCAGCCTGGGAGTCGTCGTCGTCCCCCGACGGGGGCGTGCCGCCCTGGCGCACGGGCGGGCAGGCGAGCAGGAGCAGGGCGAGCAGGCTCAACAGAAGGCGCATGGCAGATCTCCACTGGGAGGCTAGCGCGTCTGCGGGCGATCTACTCGGGCATGCCCTGCTCGATCCAGCCGAGCACCAGCGCGATGTCGGCGTCCGGCAGGGGCGGCAGGCCGAGGGGCATGCCGGGGCGCTCGGGCCGATGGAGGGAGGCCGGGGACTGGCCCCAGGCGACGACGTCGCGGTGGGACTCGGCGCGCCGCCTCAGCAGGGAGTCCGCGATGCGGTCGCCGACCGCGCGCACGCCGTCCAGGGTCTGCAGCTCGATGCCCGTCGCCTTCCAGCCGAAGCCGCCGGCGTTGCCCGGGCCCGCGCGTCCCTCGTTCTGGGCCGGGTCCATGTGGCAGTGCACGCAGATGCGCCCGAAGACCCGCTCCTCCACCTGCGCCCAGCGCACGGGCTCGGTCGTCGGGGCCGGGGCGGCGCCCAGCGGCGGCGCGGGGGGCGCTGCGGCGTCGGAGAGCACCAGGTAGTCGCGCACCGCGGTCGCCTCGGCCTCGTCGAAGCCCATGTTGGCCATGGTCGCGTGCGGGGAGACGGACTGGGGATTCAGGATCCAGGCCCGCATCCGGTCCGGGGACATGCGAGCGCGGGCGTGCACGAGGTCGGGGGCGGTGCTCGCCGGCGGACCGGAGTGCAGCTTGCCGAAGCCGTGGCAGGCAACGCAGCCGCGAACCGCGAAGAGGGCGGCGCCCTCGGCGACGTTGGCGGGGTCGGGCTTCGGCGTGGCCGGGACCGGGACGTTGGACTGCGCGACCAGCTGCTCGAGGGCGTCCAGCTGGGCCTCGCTCAGGGCGAAGCGCGGCATGGTCTCGGGCAAGCCGGGGCGGAGGTCGTGCGGGTCCACGAGGTAGCTGCGAACCCAGGCGGGCTCCAGCCGGGCGAAGGCCGCGGCGAGGTCGGGCACCGGCATGTAGCTGTGCACGGTCTTCTCGTAGCGCTCCCACTTGGGGAAGATCTCGATCGCCGTGGCGCGGGCCTCGGGGTTGGCGGCCACCGCGCGGATCCACACGTGGCAGCTGGTGCAGGACTCGGTGCGGTCGACCGGGGTGCGGTCGGGCAGGTCGTGGCAGAGGGCGCAGTCGCCCGCGGCGAAGGCGGACTCGGCGGCGGGGGACCAGGGTCCTTCCGCGGGCGGCTCGCCGGCCGTGGCCAGGCCGGCGAGCGCCACGAGGCTGAGGATCAGGAATCGCACGGCGGGCACTCCGTGGCGGGGTGAGCTCTAGCGGGTGGCGACGGACTTGGTGACCTTGATGGCCTGCTTCGTCTCGATCGTAGCCGGTTCGGCCTTCACGGCCTCCACGGGAACCTCGACCTTCACCTCGAGGGCGGCGTCGACCTTCGCCATCATCGCCTTGAGCTTCGCAGCCTTGGCCTTCGCGTCGGCGACGAGGGTGGTCTCCTCGGGGGCCTCGAAGGGCATGCCGCAGGCGAAGGAGGCGGCGGGGGCGAGCAGGGCGGCGGCGAGGACGAGGGAAGCAAAGCGCATGGGGGAATCTCCGTGGGGTCTGTGAGGCATGGACAGGCCGCCGGCGGATCGGGTTCCCGAGATTTCGACAAGCCCGGTCCGCGCGCAGACCCGGAGCGCGGTTACCTTGGGCTCATGCTGCGGCCCGACTTCTTCGACCAGGACGCGCGCGAGCTGGCGCCCGCGCTGCTGGGCGTCGTGCTGCGGCGGCGGGTGGGGGCCCTCTGGCTGGCGGCGGCGATCGTCGAGACCGAGGCCTACCTGCGCAGCGAGCGGGCGAGCCACTCGTCCCTGGGGCGCACCCCCTCGCGGGAGCCGATGTTCATGCCCGCCGGCACGCTCTACCTCTACCACTCGCGGGGTGGCCCCTCGCTGAACCTCAGCGCCCGCGGCGAGGGCGACGCGGTGCTCATCAAGGCGGGCCTGCCCTGGGTGGACGAGCGCTCGGGTCCCCGGTCGCTGGAGGCGATGCACCGCCTGAACCCGAAGCGGGATGGCAGCGCGCGGCCGGAGCGGCGGCTCTGCTCGGGCCAGAGCCTGCTCTGCCGGGCCCTGGATCTGCGGGTGGCCGAGTGGAGCGGGCGGACCTTCGATCCCGAGGCCTTCTACGCGGAGGCGGGGCCGCGCCCCCAGAGCATCCTGCAGACCCGTCGGCTGGGGATCCCGGCGGGGCGGGACGAGCACCTGCCCTACCGCTTCGTGCACGGGGAGCACGCGGACGCGGCGACGGAGAATCCGCTGCGCAAGCGGGGCTGGGTGGAGGGCGTGGAGTACCGGGTCTCAGGCTGAGCCAGCGCAGGGAGACCCGGAGGGGCTCACGGAGCCAGCGCAGGCCCGAAGGGCCGGAGCTGCCCCCTCAACCACCCCCACCGAACAGGCGACCCGCCAACTTGCGCTGGGCCTCGGCCTCGGCCCGGCCCGCGTCGGTCAGGAAGAAGTCGACCGGCGGCCGGCCCTTGCCGGTCGCCTTGCCGGGCGCGCTGTCCACCCAGCCGTTGCCCTTGAGCGAGCTCAACGCCCGGTAGATCGAGCTGGGCTTCATGGCCGCGTACTCCGGCAGCTCCGACGCGAGGCGGCTGGCGAGCGCCGCGGGCGTCACCGCACCCGCTCCGTCCAGCAGTTGGAGCAGGACGACGGGCAGCGAAAAGGGCGGTTCGGGCTTCGACATGGCGGGGAGCCTAGGGGACTGAAGCCCCCGCTGCGAGGGGCGCGAGCCCGCCAATCCGCAACACTTGACACCCTCTGCATACCCACCCATCGTGAAAGCCATGTCGCCCCTCGCACCCCTCCCCGTCTTCGCCCGCAACCAGGCCTGCGCCTGTTGTTGTCTCTGTGCCGAGGCCGGGGCAGTGACTGTGTAGCGACCTAGAACCGCTAGTACACGAACCCGCCCCGGTCCCTGACCGCGGCGGGTTTTTCGGTTCTGACCGATCTCCTTCTGCGGCCACCCGGGACCGGGGCCAGCAGAGGTGACCATGAGCAGCAACGCTGCCCTCCATCTGGACGCGCTGGAGCCGCCCCCGCGCCCCGCGAACGAGCCGGGCCCGGCCGACCCACCCGAGCGCTGGCTCGCCTGGGCCGTCGACACCTTCGGCGATGGGGCGGCGCTCGCCACGTCGCTCGGTCCGCAGTCCCTGGCCCTGGTGGACATGCTCCACCGGATCGGCGCGCGGATCCCCCTGTTCTTCCTGGACCCGGGGCTGCTGTTCGCCGAGACGCTGGCGCTGCGACAGCAGGTTCAGGAGCGCTACGGCGTCGACATCCAGGCGGTCCAGCCGGACCTGGATCTCACCGCCCAGGCGAGCCACTACGTCCCCCGGCTCTGGGAGAGCGACCCCGACCTCTGCTGCCACCTGCGCAAGGTCGGGCCCCTGCGGCGCCACCTCGCGGGCCGACCCGCCTGGATCACCGGCATCCGGCGCGGCCACGGCGCCTCGAGGGCCGGAGCCCAGACCCTCGAGTGGGACAGCTCCTTCGGGCTCTGGAAGCTCAACCCCCTGAACCGCTGGTCCCGCGAGGACCTGCAGGCCTACCTGCAGCGCCACGCCGTCCCGACCAACCCCCTGCTCACCCAGGGCTACCGCAGCGTCGGCTGCCGACCCTGCACCTCCGCCGTCGACCCCGACGCCGATCCCACGAACGAACGCGCTGGCCGCTGGGCCGGGCGCGCCAAGACCGAGTGCGGCATCCACAGCCGCTTGACTGTCCTCACTCCGGAGCCGATTCGATGACCTCCCAAGACACCCTCCGCCGCTCCGTCGCCGGCACCCGCGACTTCGTGGCCACCGAGATCGACGGCTTCGAGCGCTCCATCACCCGCTTCCGCGGCGGCCGCGTGCCCGAGTCCGTCTTCCTGGAGGAGCGCCTGCGCCTCGGCGTCTACGGCCAGCGCCAGGACGGCGTGCACATGATGCGGAGCAAGATCCCCCTCGGCCTGCTCAGCCCCGAGGGCCTGGACGCCTTCGCGGACGTCGCCGAGACCTACGGCGGGGGCAACGCCCACCTGACGACGCGCCAGGACATCCAGGTCCACTTCATCACGCTCGACGCCTCGCCTGAGGTCATGCGCGTGCTCGACGCCCACGAGCTCACCAGCAAGGAGGCCTGCGGCAACGTCGTGCGCAACGTCTGCGGCTCGCCCGTCTCCGGCGTCCTGCCCGACGAGCCCTTCGACATCACGCCGCACGGCATGGAGCTGTGCCGCTTCCTGCTGCGGCACCCCGACGGGGCGTCCCTGGGCCGCAAGTTCAAGATCACCTTCGCGTCCACGGACGACCCGATCTGGAACCTGGGCGCCTTTCACGACCTGGGCTTCACGGCGCGGATCAAGGACGGCAGGCGCGGATTCCGGGTCGTCGTGGGCGGAGGGCTCGGCTCGGTCGCCTTCGAGGCGCAGGAGTACACGGACTTCCTTCCGGAGGAGGAGCTGTTCCCCTTCTCCCAGGCCGTGCTGCGCGTCTTCGCCCTCCACGGCGAGAAGGCCAACCGGGCCCGCGCACGCATGAAGTTCCTGCTGGTGAAGTGGGGCCTGCCCCGCTTCATCGAGGAGGTGGAGGCGGCCCGCGCGGCGCTGCCCCACGACCCCGAGTGGACGGCCTGGCTGGATCGGCTGGAGCACTGGACGGAGACCCCGCTGCACGCGGGATCGGCGCAGTTCCCCCCCGGGCGCACGGACCGCGAGGCCCAGTGGCTCCGCACGAACGTGACCCGGCAGGCGCAGGCGGGCTACGGCACGGTCAAGGTGCGGGTGCCTCGCGGCGATCTGACCCCGGGCCAGCTGCGGGGCATCGCGGCCCTGCTGCGCGAGCACACAGGGGACACGCTGCGGGTCTCCCCCGACCAGGCGCTGGTCATCCGCTGGGTGCCCTTCGATCGCCTGCTCCCCCTGCACGAGGGGCTCGAAGCGCTGGAGCTGGGCGAGCCCCGCGCCGGCGGCCTCGGCGACACGGTGGCCTGCCCCGGGGCGGACACCTGCAAGCTCGGCATCACCTCGCCGCGCTCCATCGCCCGGGCGATCCAGCCCGTGCTCGATCAGCTCGCCGCGGACCCCCGCCTGGAGGCGCTGCGCGTGCACGTCAGCGGCTGCCCCAACGGCTGCGCGCAGCACCAGATGGCCGACATCGGCTTCTTCGGGGCGGCGCGCACCCTCAACGGCGTCTCCGCTCCGCACTACATGCTGATGCTGGGTGGCCAGCCCGGAGGCACCGACTTCGTCACGCTCGGCGCCGGCTTCGGCATGCCCGTCATCAAGCTCCCCGCAGCCCGGGTCGCGGTGGCGATCCAGCGCCTGGCCGGCCTGTTCCTGGAGGAGTCCGAGGACGAGACCTTCGGCGCCTTCGCGCGGCGCCTCGGACGGCGGCGCTTCAAGGAGCTGCTGGCGGATCTGACCTCGCTCCCGTCCTTCGAGCTGGAGCCGGACGCCTACCGGGAGCCCGGCAGCGACGTGTCCTTCGCCGTGGTGCGCGGGACCGGCGAGTGCGAGGGCGTGGCCATCGACCAGACCGACCTGCTGCTGGCGGAGGCGGACCGCGACTCGGACACCGCCGTCGAGCTGCTGGAGGACGGCGCGGGCAACGAGCTCGTGGCCGCGGCGTCACGAGCGGCGATGCTCAAGGCAGCCCGCGCCCTGCTCGCGACGGAGGCCGTGCACCCGGTGGAGGCCTCGGAGGTGGAGGCCCGCTTCCGCGCGCTCTGGTACGAGCCCGGCCGCATGTTCGAGGGCATCGGGCACCACTTCCTCCAGGCGCGGCACGAGGACTTCGCGGCCGTCGATCGGGACCGACTGCGCAGGCTCGTCGTCGAGGGCGGGCTCTTCGTGGAGGAGGTGCACGGGCTGGTGCTGCGGCTGCGCGGCCAGGCGGTGTTCCCGCGCTCGCGAAAGGCGGTGGGGGCCTGAACCGAGGGGGGACCGGAGCGGACCTGAGGCGGAACGGAGGAGATCGGGGACGCGCGCGCCCGTGTGAGCGCCCGCCTGGACGGTATGATGGGCGCGTTGCGGTACCCCCTCGCCTTCCTGCTCCTGTTCGCGCTCGGCTGCCGCCCCCCGGTGGTCGACGATCCGCCCGACTCCAAGAAGCGGGTGGATCTGCTCGACGCGAGCTACCGCGCGGTGCCGCGTGGTGAAGGCTTCGCAGCGCACAATTCGCGGCAAGGCCTGGACCTGGAGCTGGGGCCCGAGGGCCTGAGCCTGGGCTCCGGCTCGACCGCCATC
>JAJDAI010001080.1 GCA_029261955.1 Deltaproteobacteria bacterium
GCGTCCACGTCGACGGAGAGGAGCACCGCGTTGTGGAAGGTGTGGGGCCGCAGCGCGTCGGGGTCGACGGGCCTCAGGCGGGGCTTCTCCGTGAAGAGCACGCCCAGCTCGGGCGCCTCGAGCAGCCAGCCGACCTCGGTCAGCTGGTGGCGAAGACCGTAGAAGGCCGACTCCTGCACCACGCGGTCGACGGTCGTGGTCACCGACACCCCCGAACGCCCCAGATCGGTGACGCCGGCCTCGGCGAGCACCCGCTGGAACACGGGGCCCTCCAGCTCGTGCTCCACGGCGTCCAGCACCACCGAGCGATCGAAGCGGAAGCGCCCCCGGGAGAAGGGGATGGGCCGGGCCTTGGCCTCCGCCAACTCCTCGACCGTGATGGCGCCGTCGAGCTGCATGCGTTCCAGCACGTAGTCGGCGCGCTCGCGGGCCTTGCTGCGCGCGCGCTCCGCCCGCTCCTCCCCGACGACGAAGGGGTTGTAGCGGTTGGGCGACTTGACCACGCCGGCCAGGAAGGCCGACTCGAGCAGATCCAGCTCGCTCAGGTCCTTGTCAAAGAAGAAGCGCGCCGCGATGGCGACGCCCCGGCCGTTGCCGTTGACGTAGAACTGGTTGCTGTAGAACTCGAGGATGTCTTCCTTGCTGTAGTAGCGCTCCAGCCGCAGGGCGTTGGCGAGCTCCCGCAGCTTCTCCCGCCAGGTCCGCCCCCGCCGCTTGAAGATGTTCTTCGCGGTCTGCTGGGTCAGCGTGGAGCCGCCGGCCACGACGCGGCCCGCGCGCAGGTTGAAGTACATGGCACGCGTGATCCCCTGGGGCGAGATCCCGTGGTGCTCCCAGAATGCCTGGTCCTCGGCGGAGACCAGCGCCTGGATGAAGTGCTCGGGGATGGCCTCGAAGGGCACGTACTGGCGGTGCTCTTCGGCGAAGAAGACGCCGAGCTTGGACTGGCCATCGGCGTAGTAGACCGGCGCCTCCTGGCTGATGACCGCCAGGATCTGCTCGCGCTCCAGGTGCTCGCCCGGGTTCTGCACGACGAACCAGGCGTAGAGGCCGCCGAGCGCGCCCAGCCCGAGGACTGCGGCCAGGACCCCGAGGATCAGCAGCCGGCGGAGCCAGCGCCCGAAGAAGCTCCGCTCAGCCAAGGTTGCGCGCCCCCGCGACCTCCCCGAGGAACGCCTCCCAGCGATCGACGGCGGCACCCTCACCGCACTCGGCCGCAGCCTCGCGCGCGGCCGCGCGGCGCTCCTGGATGCCCTCGGTGCGCAGCTGCCCGCGCAGCGCCTCGGCAAAGCCGTCGGCGTCGTTGGGGTCGTCGACGATGGACAGGGCCGGGTTCTCGCGGATCGCCTCGACGGCGCCGTTGGTGCGCGAGGTGACGACCGGCAGCCCCGCGGCGAGCGCCTCGAGCGTCACGTTGGCGAAGGGGTCGTGCCTCGTGGGCAGGACCATCACGTCGCAGGCGGCGTAGACCTTCTCGGGCCAGGGGTGCAGCGACACGAAGGACACGCGGTCCCGCAGGCCCAGCTGCTGGGCCAGGGCCTCGAAGTCCGCCCGCCTCTTGTCGTCGCCCAGCACCAGAATGCGAAGCTCCTCCCGCTCGTCCAGCTGCGCGACGGCCCGGAACACCGTGTCCAGGCCCTTGCGCCACCAGTCGCTGCCTACGAAGAGCAACACCATCTCCTCGGGAGGAAGTCCCAGGCTGGCCCGGATCTCCTCGAAGAAGAGCTGGCGCCCCTTCGGGTGAAAGCGGTCGAGGTCCACGCCGTTGTGCAGCACGCGGACGTGCTCGGCCTCGGCTCCGTAGGCAGCGATGAGGTCCTGCCTGGCCCGCTCCGAGGGCACGACGAACTGCCCGCCCCGCCGCAGCGCGCGGCGCTCGTGGCGCAAGCGGAGCAGGTGGCCCGGCGAGGCCTTCAGGCGGAAGCGCGCCCAGCCCGACTCCGCCTTCGCGAGCAGCAGCTCGAACCAGGTGCGGTGGCAGCCTCCCCCCGCCCGGTACACGTCCAGCGGCCCCGTGCGGCCCATGTGCACGACGCCCTCGTAGTCCGCCCGCCGCACGCGCATCGCCGCGAAGAGCCAGAGCAGGGCCGAGCCCGCAAAACCACCGCCGCCGGGCAGGCGCCTGAAGGTGGCGACCTTGGTGCGGGCGAAGCGGGGATCGACCGAGGAGGCCCAGACGTCCACCTCGTGACCGCGCTGCCCGAGGCGGCGGGTGAGGGACTCCAGGAAGCGCTCGGTGCCTCCATCGACGCCGTATCGGCGGTGCACAAAGGCCAGCTTCACGCTTCGCCCCATTCCTGATTCGGACCCACCGATACCTCCAGCTCGGACTCGACGTCGGCCGCCTCGGCCAGCTCGGCCGCCCGGCGGTACTTGTGCAGCACGCCCACCGCGCCGATCCAGGCCACCTGCAAGCCGCGGCGCCCGTCGAGCCAGGCCGCCCCGGAGGTCAGCTTGCGCACGAGGTGGCCGCTCCCGTGCAGCCAGGCCGTCGCGACGCCGGGGCTCACCCCGTGCTCGGCCAGGGAACGGGCGCCGCGCTCGGCGTGGGCGAAGGTCCCCGCGCGGTAGGTCTCCAGCGTGCGGTCCAGGTCGTGGTGCAGGTGCCCGGGCAGGCGCCCCACGCGGCCCGTGCAGGCGACGTGGTCGTGAGGATCCGTGCCCGTCCAGGCGGACACCCGCCGGTCGAAGAGGCGGATCCGCCAGTCGGGGTACCAACCGCTGGCCCGCAGCGCCTTGCCGTCGAGGTAGTTGCGGCGCCGGAGCCGCCAGGCGTCGAAGCCCGCGGCGCGCTGGAGCGCGGCCCCGAGCTCCGGGCCGACGAGCTCGTCCGAGTCCAACGAGAACACCAGGTCGTGCCGCGCGAGGTCGGTGGCGCGCTGCTTCTGGCTGACGAAGCCATCGAAGGGGTGCACCTCGACGCGCGCCCCTGCCGAGCGGGCGATCTCGGCCGTCCCGTCGCCGGAGCCGCCGTCCAGCACCAGCACCTCGGTCACCCACGGCCGAACCGACGCCACGGCGCCTGCGATTCGGGGGGCCTCGTTCTGGGCAATGATCACCGCGCTGATCGGCTGCATGGCTCCCGCCGGAAGGCGGCCGGTTTAGCACAGCCACCCCATCGGCGGCGCCGGTTGACTCGACCGCGAAGGGCGCTAATATCCGCGGCTCGGCGACGTGGCCAAGTGGTAAGGCAAGGGATTGCAAATCCCTCATTCACCGGTTCGAATCCGGTCGTCGCCTCCAACTCCCCCTTCTCTCTGCGAATCGCGAACCTCGGCCTGCACCGAGGGGTTTCGCGCGTTCTGGGAGCAAGATCGGAATCCCGACGCGGTTCAGGGTGTTCACGCCCACGCCGGGGAGCAACGCTGTCATGCCTTGCGAGACCGGTTTGAAGCCGTACACTTCGATCCGCCCGGCCCCGTTTTCCCCCGAATCCACGCGGCATTGCCTCCATGAACGATCTCAGCTCCGCCGAAAACACCGAAATCGTCCAGCGGCTGCTCAACAGCCGGCTGCTGCACACGGACTGGGTGCTGTACTTCCTGCTCGCGATCTTCGCGATCGGGGCCGTGGTCGTGTTCTGGAAGATCGCGTACTTCGCGATCAACGCCGTGCGGGCGAAGACCGCACGCGCACGGGTGACCGAACTGGTCGGCGGCGGTGACTGGGAAGCCTTCCGGGGGCAGGTCGACGAGCTCGAGGGAGTCGAGGCCAGCGTCATCAAGCAGGCCCTGCGCTTCGAGGAGAACGGCCCCGACGTGGTCGAGCAGCAGATGGAGATCGCGCTCGCCAGCGGCAAGCAGCGCGCGGAGTTGGGTCTGACCTTCCTCGGCACCGTCGGCGCGAACGCCCCCTTCGTCGGGCTCTACGGCACCGTCGGCGGCATCGTGAAGGCCTTCCGAGACCTCAGCTCCGAGACCGAGGCCGGCCTCAGCGCCGTCATCGCCGGCATCGCGGAGGCCCTGGTC
>JAJDAI010000109.1 GCA_029261955.1 Deltaproteobacteria bacterium
GGGACCCGCCGGGCAGCCGCGGCAACGGCTTCTTCGCGCCGAGCACGACGCGGGGGGAGTTCATCGACGTGCTCGCGAGCCACCCCCGACTCAGCCTCATGTCCATGCTGGGTCCCAGCCCCGACTGGTTCGTCGCGACCCCAGCCGAGGGCCTGCTCCTGGCCGACGGGGCGGGGTGGCACGACCGCCTCGACGTCGACCTGCGGCCCCTGGACGGCGGCGTGAGGGACCTCGTGCCGGCGAACCCCTGGAACATCCTGCCCTGCGACGAGGACCCCGAGCTCTGCCACGTCTTCACGGATCCCCCGGCGCCGATCCGGTGGCTCGAGCCGGGCAGCTTCCTGGGCGACGCGTCGGTAGGCAGCTTCTCGCTGCTCCCGCTCGTCACGCCCGCGCCGGTGTTTCCCGATCCGGCGCAGGCGGAAGCGCTCGACGAGCTGCTGGCTACTCGATGAGCGTCGCGGTGGTCGTGTAGACCGACGTGCAGGGGAAGGCGGCGATGTTCATCGCCGACGCCGCGTAGCTGCACTGGGCGCCGGTGCAGTTCATCGTGACGCTGTTGTTGATCGTCATCACGGTCGGGGAGGTCCAGGCGCCACCGCTGTTCAAGTCGGAACGGCTGATGGTGGCCTGGGGCAGGCCGAGCGAGGCGAGGTTGAAGACGTTGCTGGTCGGGTTGCAGACCATCGCCATCGTCTGGTCGTAGAAGCAGGTCACCTGGGGCACGCCGTTGTCGGTGGACTGGAACCGGAACGTCTCTGCGACCGTATCCAGGTTGGACAGGGCCCCGCCCTCGCCGATGTTGGACTGGCTGGCGGCGCAGTCGTTCTGGCTGAAGCTGATCAGGCCGTAGTCGTAGTCGCCCTCGGTGGGCGCGAAGGGCTCGGGCGTGGCGTCGTCGTCGTCGCCCTGGGCGGCGCTGTCGTCGTCGTCCGCGGAGTCGTCGTCGTCGTCGTCGTCGGCCGAATCGTCGTCGTCGGCCGAATCGTCGTCGTCAGCCGCATCGTCGTCGTCGGCTGCGTCGTCGTCGTCGGCCGCGTCGTCGTCGTCGGCTGCGTCGTCGTCGTCGGCTGCGTCGTCGTCATCCCCGGCGCTGTCGTCGTCGTCCCCCGTAGCCGGGCAGGCCGCGAGGGTGAAGGAGCCGAAGAGGAGGCAGAGGAGAACAAGCAGTCGATGCATACGAAAAACCTTCAGTCGCAGGAGGTGCGACGGGAAGGCTAGGCGGCCGGGCTGGAGCCCGAACCTCACAGGGATCACACAAGGCCAGACGGGGGCCTTGCCAGGCTCAGCCCGCTGCGTCCTCCCACTGCTTCAGCTCCTCGGCCGAGATGCTGGCGGCGTTGGGCGAGTAGGGGTGGTTGCAGCCGCGGCAGAGGTTCAGGCCGGCGAAGTCCTCGCGCACGACCTGCTCACGGATCTGCTTGAGGCGATCGCCGGTCCACCAGGCCTCGCTCAGCGACTCGGTCGTCACCTCGGAGACCTTCATCGTCTGCTGCGTGTCGACGGTGCAGAGCAGGACCTTGCCGTCCCAGCTGATCGTCGGCGTCTTCCAGTAGGACGCGCAGGTGCGGCGCTCGGTGTCGTCGGGGCCCTCGGAGGTGATCCCGAGCGCGCCCAGCGCCTCGCCGTAGATCGAGCGCGCGCCGCGGATGCCTTCGAGATCCGGCGGGTCGGCCCGCCGGAAGTGCAGCCAGTGCCCCGGGCCCGCGGGCAGCCCCCAGGCGGACACCTGGGGCTCGATCCCGTAGCTCGCCAGGTGCTCCGTCCACCAGTCCCGGAAGCGCGTTACGTCGCTGCCGGTCGCGGCGGTCACGGTGTCCTGGAGGATCAGGCGGAGCTGCCGGGGCTGCTTCTCCTGGATCTCCTTGAGCAGGAAGTTGACGTTGTCGAGCACCCGGTCCCACAGCTGCTCGCCGTGGTGCGCCAGGTAGCTGTCCTTGTCGAAGGCGTCGGCCTCGATGACCCAGGTGAAGGGCACGTCGCCGGCATCGGCGGTGATGCGGCAGTAGTTGTGGTTGAGCAGCGTGGCGTTGGTCGGGATCTCGATGCGGTGGGCGAAGGGCTTGCTGCGCCACGCCTCCACCAGCCAGGCGAGGATCTCCTCGACCTGCGGGTGCAGCAGGGGCTCGCCCTCCCAGGCCAGCCGCAAGGTCCCCCAGACGACGTCACTGCGCTGCGCGTCCTCGACGATGGACTTGAGCACCGAGAAGTCGAGGAAGCCGCGGTTGAACTGGAGGTAGCCCCGGTTCCGGAACTCGTAGAACTGGAAGGGGTCCTCGCGCACGGCCGCGAAGGGCTCGGGCGAGGCGCTCACCAGGTTCTTGAAGCGCTCCATGGGCACGCGCTTCCAGGACGTCTCCAGGTCCAGGGTGTCGCTCAACTGAAGGCTCAGCACCGAGTCGGCGTAGATGGGCGCCTGCACATCGCGCGTCGTGTACTTCTTCTTCAGCTGGTCGTAGACGAGGCGTCCCACGCCCCGTGCGATGCGGACTGCGCTGTCGGATCGGCGTCGCAAGTAGCAATCCTGGATGCAGGGGGTGGAGCAGTCCTTGACGTTCTGCCGCAGTTTCTCGATCTCGTCGCCCCGCCACAACTCCCGGAGCGTCTCCTGGCGGATGTCGCCGAACGATCCGTTGAGGAAGTCGAGCTTGCCGTCGCACATGATCGCCATGCCGTCGGCGTTTATGTAGAGCTCCTTCCAGCCGCTGTAGCACTTGCCGTCCAGCGGGGTGAGCTCGTCGCGGTAGTACTTCTTGATGTTCTCGAGGTCCCCGACCGAGTTCGCCAGCGAGAAGTTGGCGTCCGCCTCGTTGTTCTGGAACCCGATCAGGTAGTCCACGAACTCGTCGAGCTCGTCCCAGCGCTCCTCCGTCAGCCAGAGCTTCTGCACGTCGGGATCGACCCGGTGCCCGTGGCGGAACAGGTTCAGGAACTGGATGCCCTGCACGCCCAGGTCGTCCTTGCACCAGGCCATGAAGCGCGGCAGGTCCGACAGGTTCAGCTTGTTGATGATCGCGTTGATGTAGACCTTGCGCAGCGGGTTGCCCGCCGCCGCGTCGGCCTCGCGCAGGTTCCAGTAGCCGCGCACCGCCTTGTCGAAGTTGCCCTCGCCGCGGCCCATGTCGTGCCAGGGGTTCGGCCCGTCGATGCTGATGTTGAAGTGCAGGCGGTTGTAGGCGATCTGCGCGATGCGGGCGGCTCGCTTCGGCGTGATGAGCGTGCCGTTGGTCGTCAGCGTGATGTAGAAATCCTTCTGGCAGGCGTAGGCCAGGATCTCTTCGAGGTCGCCGCGGACGAAGGGCTCCCCCCCGATGGGGTTGAAGCGGTTGACCCCCCACAGGTAGGTCTGGTCGATGATGTCCTTGATCTCGCGGGTGCTCAGCTCCTGGCGGACCGGGTAGCAGGTCTTGCAGAAGGAGCAGGCGAGGTTGCACTTGAGCGTCAGGTTGACGCTCACCCAGTCCGGCTTGCTCCACCCCTTGTTCAGGCGACGGCTCAGCCAGACGAGGCTGTCGTCCCGGTAGTCTTCAATCGTGCGAGATTCGAGCGCCATGCGGCCCAGCAACATAGCCGCGCACCTCAGGACCCGCCACGCGGCGAGGATCGCGCTGGCGATCGCCCTGCTGCCAGGGATCGCTGCGGCCCAGGAGGCCTGCTTCGAGCCCGAAGACGCGACCGGGATCGGCGGCGGCTGGGCCGGGCGGGCCGACGGGGACCACGTCAGCGTGCGCTGGAACGAGACGGTCGGCATCGATCCCCTGGAAGCCCAGTCCCTGGCCAACGCCTTCGACCGGGCCTGGATCGAGTTGGAGGAGCGCGGGCTGCGCACCCCCTCGGCCTGGCCCGAGCACCGCCTGCTCGCGGCCATCGTCCGGATCCCCGGCGGA
>JAJDAI010001081.1 GCA_029261955.1 Deltaproteobacteria bacterium
CGTCCGACAGCTCCACCAGGGCCGACGAGTCCCCGTCGAAGAGCACTCCCCGCTCGCCGCAGTCGCTGATGGATGAGCTGGTGATCTGCCCATCGGCCGCGTTGACCCCGTTGGCTCCGACCGCCGAGATGCTCGAGGTGCGCACGAGGATGCCGCCCTCCCCCTCCACGCCGTCGCTGCCGCAGTCGCTCAGGGTCGAGCCCGCCACCGTGAGCCCGCCGTTCGAGTCCACGCAGTCGTCGCCGGCCGCGCCCACGGTCACCCCGTCCAGGACCAGCTCGCCGCCGCCGGCGTGGTGCAGCCCGTCGGCGCCAGCGTTCAGCACGCTCACGCTCGACAGGGTGAGGTCCGTGTCCTGAACCCGCACGCCGTCGAAGAGCAGGTCCGAGACCGAGGTCCCGTCGACGTTCGCCAGACCCGGCGCCGCCGGATCGCCCTGGATCCAGAGTCCGAACTGCAACCCCGAGTAGCTGCCCCCCTCGACCGACAGGCCGCCGACGTGGCGCGCGAGCACGCCCTCGTCGCCCCCGCTCACGGTCACGTCCTCCAGCGTCGCGTCCGCCACCTCGGTCAGCAGGACGCGCGTGCCCCCGGGGCCCTGATCGTCGGTGAAGTCCACGCGCCGCAGCGCGAAGGCCCCCGTCCGGCCGCGCACCGTGATGCCCCCGTCCAGGAAGGTCGCGTCGGCGACCTCGGCCACCGCCTCCCGCTCCAGCACGAGGTCGACGCCGTCGAAGATCACGTCGTGGACCGCGGAGGCGTCCGCGTCTCCAGCCACGAAGACGCCGAGCGGTCCGAAGCTGAAGCTGGTGGCGTTGCGCACGGCGATCTCGTTGCCCGGAGCACCCGCGAGGCTGAGCACGCCGTCCACGTAGATCCCGGCACCGGGCAGCAGCCAGATCGTCGTGCCCGGGTCCACCGTGAGCGTGAGTCCGCCCGGGACGTAGAGGCTGCCGTTGAGGGTGACCTCGCCCGACCAGAGGGTGTCGGCCTCCAGCAGCTCGATGGAGACGCCGTCGTCCCCGTCCGAGCCGTGGTCGCCGTCGCTGCCATCGTCCCCGTCCTGGCCGTCTTCCCCGTCGGAGCCGTCCTCCCCGTCGGCGCCGTCGGAGCCGTCGTCCCCATCGGAGCCGTCCGCGCCGTCAGAGCCATCCTGAGCCCCGGCTCCGGCGGGACCCCGCGGCCCCGGAACGCCCTCCAGGCCTTGCGCCCCCTCGGGGCCCACACACGCACTCAGCAGCAAACAGACGAACAGATGGCAGCGCATCGAGCCTCCCGGCAGGGTCCCCCACCGACAGGGGGATGAACGAGAACGCCGGAGGTTACCAACGCACGCCGCGCTCACCGGGCCTTCGCGCAGCGCGCTGATAGACTCGCAGCGTGTCCCGAACCCTCTCCTTGCTCCTCCTCCTCGTCCTGCTGCCCGCGAGCGCGCCTGCGCGTGAGAACACGGGCGCCGGGGCGAGCCTCGGCCTGGGCTTCGCGGCCTCGGATCCGGCGCCAGGGCCTGCCTTTCTCTTCGACCTGCCGTCCCTCGAGATCGCCATCGGCCTCGACGACGCCGCCCGCTGGCAGCTGCGCACGCGCTGGCACGCGGTCAAGACCGTGTGGGCCGCGGCCCTGGAGAAGCAGTTCGAGCTGCAGGTGGACGTGACGGCCCTGGCCCTGCTTTGCCAGTGCCCCATGGGACAGCACGTGATCCGCCCCATCGCCGGCCCCACGCTGGGCTTCCTCATCCAGGCGATCCCCGAGGCCGAGACGGTCCAGCCGGGCCTGCACGTGGGCGGCCGCTTCGGCGCGGAGTACGTCGGTCCGCAGCGGCGCATCGGCGTGACCCTCGCCGCCGAGCCCTACCTGCTCTACCAGGGTGGCCCCGCCGGCCCCGGCCGCACGAACAGCCGCCTCGGCGGTGGTGTGCAGGTGGTCATCGGCATCACCGGCTACCAGGCCCCGGACGGAGGCACGCCATGATCCGCGCCATCGCCTTCGCCTCGCTGCTGCTGGTGGGCTGCGCCGAGTCCACGGTGCCCCCCTTCATCGAGTGGCTGCCCGATCACACGCTCATCGCCGCCCACCGCGGCGGCGCGCACCTCGGCCCCGAGAACACGGCGACCGCGGTCGAGATCTCGCAACAGCCCGGCATCGAAGCCGAGCTCATGGAGATCGACGTGCAGCGGAGCGCCGACGGGGTGCTGGTCGTCATCCACGACCACAGCGTCGACCGCATCAGCGGCGTGGGCAACGGCTGCGACATCGAACAGGACACGCAGACCGAGACCTTCGGCTCGGAGCACGTGGCCGACCTCACCGTGGAGGAGCTCCAGGCGCTCGACGCGGGCTTCTGTTTCGAGGACGCCGACGGCGCCACCCCCTTCCGCGACAGCGGGGTCGTCATCCCCACGCTCACGGAGATGCTGGCTGCCTTCCCGGGCCAGCGCTTCGTGGTGGAGAGCAAGGACCACACGGTCGAAGCGGCGGAGCTGCTGCTCGACACCATCAGCGAGGCCGACGCCTTCGAGCGCACCTGCTTCCTGGACTTCGACGACGCCTTCATCGCGGCGCTGTCCGAGCGCGCGCCGGCCGAGGCCTGCATCGCCCAGCCCAGCTCGGGGATCCGCTGCTGGTCCAGCTCCGGCCTTGTGCCCTTCGGGGGCGGCGGCTGCCCCGACTACGACCTGATGTGGATGCCGGAGACGAACGGCGGCTTCGACCTGAAGCTGCCCCGCCTCGTGCAGGACGTGCAGGCGGCCGGCATGCCGGTCTTCATGTGGACCGTCAACGAGGTCCCGCTGATGGACGAGGTGCTCGCCCTCGGCGTGGACGGCGTGGTCACCGACCGCCCCGACCTGCTGCGCGACCGCATCGGCTCCTTCGGGGTCGGCGCCCCCTGAGCGGGCTCTGATAAACTCGTCCGCCATGGCCACCGTCACCGTTCGCCACGATCACAACCTGACCGAAGCCCAGGCGCGCGAGCGCGTGGACTCCTTCGAGCACAAGATGGCCGAGTACGGCGTCAAGCTCTCGTGGCACGGCAACACGGCGGACGTGAGGGGCAAGGGCTTCAAGGGCCGCATGGAGATCGGGCACGGCTACGTGGTCATCGTGGTGAAGCTGGGTCTGCTGGCCCGCGCCGTCGTGGAGCCGCCGCGACTGGAGAGCGCGATGCGCCGCCGGCTCGACGCCGCCTTTGCGGACGAGCCCCCGGCCGACCTCTAGTGACCTGACCAAGCTGGGACTCGGTCGCCCAACCTGGTCAGGCTCCGAGCGCCTCAACCGGTGACGCGCGCGATCGCCCGCACCAGGTCCTCCACCTGGTAGGGCTTGCCGAGCACCATCGTCGGGCCCGTCTCCTCCAGCGGGGCGATCGACTCGCGTCCCGCGTAGCCGCTGGAGATCACGACCGGCAGCCCCGGCCAGCGATCGCGCAGGGCGGTGGTGGCCTCCATCCCGTCCACCACGGGCATCTGCATGTCCATGATGACGACGTCCACCGGGCAGTCCCCCTCGACCGCAGCCAGCCAGGCGAGCGCGGCCTCGCCGTCGTGCAGGGTCTCGACCCCCAGACCGCGCCGCTCCAGGGCGCTGGACAGGAAGGTGCGCAGCGCGGGCTCGTCGTCCACGAGCAGGACGCGCATGCCCTCCTCGATGGGGGTCTCCTTGTTCTCGGGCGGCAGCGTGGTGGTGACCCGGTCGGGCGCGACGGGCACCAGGACTGTCACCGCGGTGCCCTCCCCCTCCCTCGACTCGATGGAGATGCGCCCCCCGCGCCGGTTGACGATGCCGTAGACCACCGCGAGCCCGAGGCCCGTGCCCGCCCCGGATCCCTTGGTCGTGACGAAAGGCTCGAACACCCGGTCGAGCAGCTCTCGCGACATGCCGGGGCCCGTGTCGATGACCTGGAGCTCGACGCGCTCGCCCTCGGGGTGCGTGCCGGAGCGCACCCGGACCGTGATCGAGCCGCCGCGGGACGCCATCGCGTCGCGGGCGTTCACGCAGAGGTTCACGAGGATCTGCTCCAGCTCCGACTCGTCGAGCGCAGCGGCGGGCACGTCCGGTTCGATGTGCACGGACCACTGGATCTTCTTGCCCAGGGTTCGCCCGAGCATCTCGACCAGGGACGGCACCTTGTGCTCGAGATCGACGCCCAACGGCGTCTCGATGCGCCCCTGGGCGAAGTGCAGCAGCCGCTTCGTGAGCGAACCGCCGCGCCGGGCCGACTCGAGGATGGTCGACACCCGCCGCCCGCGATCCGCGTCGTCGATGCCCGCCCCGGGCTCCAGGTCGGTGGCCGAAGCGAGGATGCCCGCCAGCAGGTTGTTGAAGTCGTGGGCGATGCCGCCGGCGAGCATGCCGAGGGAGTCGAGCCGCTGGGCGCGCGCCACCTCCCGCTCCAGATCGCGCCGCCGGGTCACGTCCCGGAAGGACAACAGGAGGTGGTCGTCGTCGAGGGCGGCCCCGAGCACCTCCACCAGGAGCGTCCCGCCGATGCGCGTGACCTCCAGCTCGAAGAGTTCGGGCGCGCCGCCGGGGCCGGCCACCGTGAGCCGCCGGAGCTTCTCACGCAGCTTCTGCCACTCGGCCTCGGAGAAGGAGGGCGCGAGGCCCTCGCGGTGGATCTCGCCGCCGCTTCGGCCCAGCAGGCCCTGGAGGGCGGGGTTGGTCAGCTCGACCCGGCCCTCGCTCCGCAGCAGCCCGATGCCGTCCCGCGCCGCGGTCACGACCCGCGCCGCCTGGAGGTGCGCCAGGCCCGTGCGCATGGCGATGGCGCCCGAAAGCGCGACCAACACCGGCAGGAAGGCCAGCTCGAAGGGGCCGGGACCGGGCGTGTCCCAGACCCCGCTCGCGACCTCGTAGACCAGGGCGATCAAGGCGCCGACCAGCGCGGCCCGCACGCCCGAACGCACGAGCGGGGAGCGCACGGGCAGGCCGCGGGCGAGGTCCACGACGT
>JAJDAI010001082.1 GCA_029261955.1 Deltaproteobacteria bacterium
ACTCGGAGACGCGTCGTGCCGCGTTCCAGACCGACCTGTGGGCCTTCGAGGCCATCCAGACCGCGCTCCTCGCCCAGCGCGCTGCCGAGCCGGAGGCCATCTGGGCCCGCATGACGGAGTCGGTCCCTCACGGCGAGGCCCTGGTGTCCGCGGGCAAGGGCCTGTTGATGGCACAGCACAGCCACGAGGCCGGGGTCGCCGCGCTGCTGGCGGCCGAGGGGCCCTTCCTGGCGTCCATGGAGGCCTTCGTCGCCGGCTACGCGGCCTACAGCGCCCGCAAGATCCTGCGGCTGCGGCGCCTCGAGCGGGGTCTGCTGCTCGCCCTGCTGGGTGTGCTCCTGGCCGAAGGGGCGCTGCTGTTGCGCCCGACGGTGCTGCGGCTCCAGCGGGCCATCACGGAGCAGCAACGCATCCAGAGCACGCTGCGCCAGAAGGAGGCCGAGCTGGCGCGGATCCGCGTCGAGGAGCGTCGCCGGGTGGGCCGGGAGCTGCACGACGGCCTGGGGCAGCAGCTCGCGGGGATCGGCCTGGTGCTCGGTTCCTGGGAGACCCGTCTGAGCGGCGGCGTGGCGCCCACCGTGGCCGATCTGGAGTTGGTGCAGGGGCTCGTGGCCGAGGCCCGGGACCAGACGCGGGCGCTGGCCGCTGGCATGCGCATGCTGGCTCTGGAGGCCGACGACGCCGGCGAGGGCCTGCACGCCCTGGCCGAGCGGGTGCGGACCCTGTTCGGCCTGGAGGTCGACGTCGACGTGGGTGAGCTGCCGCCCCTGAAGCCCGAGGCCGTCGACGAGCTGCTGCACATCGCCTCCGAGGCCAGCATGAACGCGATCCGCCACTCGGGAGGCGCGAGCCTGAGCTTGAGCCTGCGCTTCGAAGACGGTGCCGTCGTGCTGACCGCCCAGGACGACGGCGTCGGCCTGCCGCAGGACCGCTCCGGCGGCATGGGCCTGAAGATCATGGCGGACCGCGCACGCCGGCTGGGCGCGTCCCTCGAGCTGTCGGCCGGCCCCGAGCAGCGCGGCACCTCGGTGCGCTGCGTGCTGCCCATCGAATCCACCCCCTCCTCCGGAGTCGAACAGTGACCGAACGCTGCCTCTACATCGTCGAAGACCACCCGGTCTTCCGCATGGGCCTGGTCAGCATGGTCCAGGCCGAGCCCGATCTGCGCGTCTGCGCGACGGCGGCCTCCGCCGAGGAGGCGCTGGAGAACCTCAGCGGGGCCATGGATCTGGTGATCGTGGACGTGTCCCTGCCGGGCATGAGCGGCCTGGACCTGGTGCGCGAGCTGGTCCGCCGGGACCCGGATCGGCGGGTGCTCGTGCTGTCGATGCACGACGAGGCGCAGTTCGCGGAGCGGGCGGTGCGGGCCGGGGCGGCGGGCTACCTGATGAAGGACAGCACGCCGAAGGAGATCGTCGCCGGGATCCGCAAGGCGCTCGACGGCGGCCTGGTGCTCAGCCCGGCCCAGTCCGAGCAGATCCTGAATCGCACGCTGCGCGGCTCGGACGACGTGAACGACCCGGTGCAGCGCCTCAGCGTGCGCGAGCTCGACGTCTTCGAGTTGACGGGTCAGGGCCGCGGCACGCGCAAGGTGGCGGAGGAGCTGGGGATCTCGGTGAAGACCGTCGAGACCCACAAGGCCCACATCAAGGAGAAGCTGGGTCTGGGCTCGGCGACGGAGTTGGTGCGTGAGGCCGTGCGTTGGGCGGTCGGCGATCGTTGAGGCCGGGCGTCTTCAGCGAGCTGCGGATCTGGGCGAAGAAGAGGCCCACGCAGGCGAGCAGGGCGAGGGCGGCGGGCACCAGCAGGGACGGCAGCCAGAAGGCCCCGATCCGCAGCCCGAGGGCCAGGCAGTACAGCACCCCGACGCCGTGGCGGGCCTTCGGCCAGCGCACGTCTGCGCGGTGGAAGGACGGCATGATCCGCTGCCCCACCGACAGCGCCAGCCCCGCCAGGAAGCCGAGGCCCAGCAGGTGCACGCCGAGGCTGCGCGGCGCAGCGTCCAAGACCCAGACGAGCAACGCGATCGCGCCCGCGATCGCCGCCGCGTAGGCCACCCGGCTGTGCCAGCGCAGGGCGAGCACGTCGTCGTCCTGACGCCGCTCGGCCTGCTGTGCTCCACCGTCGTTCCGCTGCTGGGTCCAGCGCAGCAGCGAGGCTGAGCGCAGCACGAGCCAGGCCACGCCCGTCGCCGCGAAGGCCTCCCCCACCGGGTCGTCGACCAGCAGGGCGATCGCCACCACGGGGGCCAGGGGGGCCAGGCGCTTGCCCGCCGCCGCCGCCCGAACGCGGTCCACCGGCCCGACCCCGGCGAGCGCCGGCAGCATGCGCAGCGAGACACCCAGGGCGATGGGCAGCAGCCCGCCCCCCACCATCGCCAGGGGGGCCCGCCAGGCCACGGCCATCCCGCTGAAGAGTCCGAAGACCAGGGCTGCGGCGGCGATGGCGCAGCCGATCAGGCCACCACCGACGAAGCCTTCGAACCAGATCTCCGTGCGCCGCTCGGAGAACCAGGCGGCGCCCAGGCTGCCCGCCAGGCCGATCGACGCCGCGCCCCAGAGCCCCGCGACCACCTGGAGTGGCGCCCCGCCACCGTCGAGACAGGCCGCCGCCGCGCCGA
>JAJDAI010001083.1 GCA_029261955.1 Deltaproteobacteria bacterium
GGCGGGCTCGTCGAGCTTGCTCAGCACGACCTGGCCCTTCTCCTTCACGAAGCCGCCCACCCCGTCGGGCACCGGGGCCCCCTCGGGCGCGCCCATGCCGACCACGAAGACGTGCACGCCCTCCTTCGTCGCGGCCTCGGCCGCGGCTGGCAGCTGGCCGCCGTGATCCTCGCCGTCGGTGATGAGGATGAGCGCCCGGCCTGCGCGATCGCCCGCCTGGAAGGCCTCGACGCTGAGGTTCACCGCCGCCGCCAGGTCGGTGCCGCCGACAGGCACCCAGTTGGGATTCAGCTGGTCCAGGAAGACCTCGAAGGCGCCGTAGTCCAGGGTCAGCGGGCACTGCACGTGGGCCGTGCCCGCGAAGACGATGAGGCCGACGCGGTCGCCCTCCAGCAGGTCGATCAGGTCGCGGATCTCGCGCTTCGCGGCGGCGAGTCGGTTGGGCGAGGCGTCCTCGGCCAGCATCGAGCGGCTGAGGTCCAGGGCCACGATGACGTCGACGCCGCGGCGGCTCACCTCTTCCCAGTGGAAGCCCCAGCGCGGGCCGGCAGCGGCCAGGAACAGCGCGGTGATGGCCGAGCCCAGGATCAGGGCGCGGGCGATGGAGCGCGAGCCCGAGCGCGGCGGCACCAGCCGGTCCAGCACCCGCTCGTCGGCGAAGCGGCGCAGGGCCTCCTCGCGCTTGCGGGCCGCCACCCAGAACAGCAGCGCGAGCGCCGGCAGCGCCCACAACATCCACAGGACCCAGGGTCGCGCGAAGTGCATCAGGGGAGCGTCCTCAGCCAGGTCGCGCGCAGCACGAGGTCGAGCAGCAGCAGCAGCAGCGCCGGGGCCAGGGCGGCCAGGTAGAGCTCGTCGTAGTCGGTGAACTCCTTGACCTTCACCTCGACCCGCTCGAGCTCGTCGATGATCGCGAAGATCTTCTGCAGGGTCTCCGTGGAGTCGGCGCGGTAGTAGCGCCCGCCGGTGGCGTCCGCGATGGCCTTGAGCGTGACCTCGTCGATGTCCACGGGCACGTAGCGGTACTGGATGCCACCGAGCAGGCCCTGGACGGGGACGGGGGCCTTGCCCTTGGTGCCGATGCCGATGGTGTAGACCTTGATGCCGTAGGTGGCCGCCGCGCGCGCCGCCTGCTTCGGATCCAGCAAGCCCGTCTCGTTCTTGCCGTCGGTCAGCAGCACGATGATCTTGCTGTCGCCGGGCAGGTCCTTGAGGGAGTCGATCGCGGTGCCCAGGGCGGTGCCGATGGCCGTGGACGAGCCGACCATGCCGATCTTCACCGCGTCCAGGGTGCTGAGCAGCACGCCGTAGTCGACGGTGGTGGGGCACTGGACGATGGCCTCGTCGCCGAAGACGACCAGGCCGATGCGGTCCGTCTCGCGCCCGCCCACGAACTCCCGGATCACCTTCTTGGCGACGTCGAGCCTCGGCGCACGCTTCTCACCGATGAACAGGTCCACCGCGCGCATGGAGCCAGATGTGTCGGCCGCGAGCAGGATGTCGACGCCGGCGCTGGTGGTCTCCCGCTGCGTGTTGCCGCCCTGCGGCCGGGCGAGGGCGATGATCAGGAGGAAGACGGCGGCGCCGCGCAGGACCAGGGGGATGGCCCGGAAGGAGGCGTGCCGTCCGCCCTGCACCGCGCGGACGAGGCCGACGTCGCTGAAGCGAACGCGCCCCTGCGAGCGCCCGCGCAAGCCGGCGTAGACCAGCGGCCCCAACAGGACCACGGCCAACAGGAAGGCGGGTTGCGCGAAGCGCCAGACCTCGAAGTCCATCAGGCGGCCTCCTCGAGTCGGGGCTTCGTGGTCTCGACCACGCTCAGGGCGCGGTCCACCCAGCCCAGCAGGGCCTCGCGGCCCACGGGCTCGCCCGCGAATTTCACGAGGTCGCTCGCTTCGAGCACCTCGCGCACGGCCTGCTCGACGGCGTGCTGGCTGGCGAGCTCGGGCGGCAGCGCGCGGAGCACCTCGCCGGTCGTCATGCGCCAGGCCCCGAAGCCGAAGCGGCCCTCGAGGTAGCGCCGCAGGATGGCGCTCAGCTCGTAGGCGACGGCGCCCTCGTCCTCCAGGGCGGAGCGGCGCAGCGCGTTCAGCGCGGTCGAGGCGAGCTCGTGGGGGGGAACCGGCGGCACGACGGCGACGGTCTGGCGTCGGAGCATGAACCACAGCGCGGCGCTGAGGCCGGCCAGGAGCAGGACGAGCACCGCCCCGACCACGGGCCCCTTCATGTCCTTGTCTGCCTTCGCCAGGCCCTTCAAGTCGCGCAGGTCCTCGTCCTCCGCACCGCCGCTGTGGCCCGCTTCGATGAGGATGGGGCCGGTGCCGGCGGTGCCGACGACGTCGCCGCTGCGCCAGGGGGCTTCGACCCCGGGGATGAGGTAGGTCCCGGAGATCGGGGCCTTCAGCGTGTAGACGTCGGTCTGCACGATCCGGTCGCCCGCGCGCTCCTCGCGGCGGCTCTGGTCCTCGATGACCAGGCGCTCGATCTTCGTGCCCAGGTCCGGCAGCTCGAAGGTCGCGTCGGCGAGCCGGTTGACCACGACGGTGACGTCGAAGGCGCGGCCGGGCGTCACGTCGGCCGACTCCACGCTCGCGCGCACCACGACGGGCTCGGTCACGACCTCGACGGGCTCGGCGGCGCAGCCGACCAGCAGGGCGA
>JAJDAI010001084.1 GCA_029261955.1 Deltaproteobacteria bacterium
GACCGGGGTCAGGCCCGCCTCCGCCGCGACCTGCTCCGAGCCATCGGGCAGCCCGCCCAGCACCAGGACCGGGCGATCGATCCGGGCCTTCCGGATCGCGAGCCCCTCCTCGACCAGCGCGACGCCGAACCAGTCGACGCCCTCCTCCGCGAGTGTCTTCGCGACGGGCACGAGGCCGTGGCCGTAGGCGTCCGCCTTCACCGGCGCGAGCAAGGACGCGCCGGTGCCGTCCAGCTGCGCGCGCAGCACCTGCGCGTTGTGTCGCAGGGCCGCGAGGTCGACGCGGGCGACGGTGGGTCGGAAACGGGAGCGGCCAGCCATGGACCGGCAGTCTACCGGCGCGCCCGCCGCGGCGTCAGCGCACGGGCACGCACAGATCGCCAGCGAGCGTGATCGGGTCGCGGGGGGTGCCGCGTTGGTCCAGGCGGTCCGGCCCGAGCGAGTACAGCACGCGCCCGTCGGGGTTCGAGGGCGGCGCGGCGTAGCGCAGGGGGCCTCCGTCCGGGTCGAAGGGGTCCCGAGGCAGGCCGACGAGGTCCTGCTTCAGCAGCGCCTCGATGACCGCGGGGTAGCTCCCCTCGCGGGCGCGGTAGGCCTCCAGGGCGAAGGCGGTTTGCTCCAGGGCGGCGTAGGCCTCCCGGAGGGGGTCGGGGCGAGGGCGCAGCTGCCAGACCGCGACGGCGGCGAGCAGCGCGACGGCCAGCAGGGCGAGCGGGGCGCGGGAGCGCCGGGGCCGCAGGGGCGCGCGATCGAGCACTGCGGCGCAGGGGCCGCAGGCCGGCTCGTGCAGGCGGGGGTGGACGGGTGCGCAGGCTGCGCAGTGGCGCTCGCCGCAGACCGAACAGGCCGTGACCGCGGGGCGCTCGGGGTGCGCAGGGCACCTCACCTCAGAAGAGGATCATCACGCCACCGTTGAGACGCCCCATGATGGGGATCACCGGCAGCGGCACCTGCTTCTTCTCGTCCTCCAGCAGCGGCTCGGTGCCGGTGAAGACCTGGTGCTCTTCGTAGTTCGTCTCGCCCTGGCTCAGGTAGATGGTCGCGCTCAGGTCGGCGTAGATGGTCACGAAGGGGGACACGGAGAAGCGACCGCCCACCGCGGGGGTCAGGCCCACGACGGCCGCGGTCGGGCGCGAGCTGTACTCCAGCTGATCCGCGGTCTGGTCGTCGAAGCTGAAGCCCTGCAGCACGAGGATGGTCGCGCCGAGGCCCGGGCTGAGCTTCACGCGCTTCTTCGGGAAGATGAAGAAGCGCGCGAGGATGTCGAAGACCGCGTGGCCCGAGGGGCGCACCTCCGGGGCGACGTCGCCCACGTTGCTGCCCAGGTCCTGGCTGTCGTACTCCCGCCGCAGGTCCTGCTGCGCGAGCATGAAGGAGGCGTCGAACTCGATGCCGAAGACATCCACCGGGTTGAAGCCCACGCCGAAGCTGATGCCCGGGTTCACGAAGCTCATGCCGAGCCGCTCCCAGGCGTACTCGTCCGTCTTCACGCCGCCGACGCGGATGAAGATGGTGCTGGCGTAGCGGCGGGTCAGGTAGCCCATGCCGTAGTAGGCGCCGACGCGCAGGTGGAAGCGCTTGCCGAAGGCCCAGCGGCGGTCGTCGAAGTCCTGGAGCGTCTCGCCGCTCGTGGCGAAGCGCTGGTACTCCCGCTTGCCGTAGCCCAGGCGCTGGGCCTCGGTGTAGGTGTTGACGGTGCCGCCGCTCTCCTCCTCGGCGTCCAGATCGATGAACTCGTCCTCTTCGACCGGGGTGGGATCCGCGCGGCGCTCGGCAGGCCGGCGCGTCTTCGCCCGCGGCTTCGGCTCGGGCTCGGGCTCGTCGAGGTCGTCGTAGTCCTCCTCGATGGGCGCGGGATCGCTTCGGCGATCGGCTCGGCGCTCGGCTCGGCGGGGCTTGTCACGGGGCTCGTCGTCCTCGTCGCGACGGAGATCGGCCAGCGGGTCGGAGCGGTCGAAGCGGTCGTCGTCTTCGCGGCTGCTGCCGAAGTCGGAGCGGCGGGAGCTGACCTTCTTCTCCTTCGCCCGCCGCAGGTCCTCGGAGCGGGCGTCGTCCTCGGTCCGCCGGATGACGCCGCCCTCGCCCGCCCGGTTGGCCGGAGTCACGCGCAACGAGGAGTCGAAGTAGAGCTGGAACCAGCGCTGAAAAGACTCGACCATCGACTTCTCGTCGCCGATCTCGAAGGTCGCGCTCTCCCGACCGACGCGCACCCCGTTGCCGGTGGCGTACCACTCGGTCTCGAGTTGGAGTTCGGGGCCAGTGCGGAAGACCTGCACGCGCACGACGAGGCTCGCGTTGAACTGGCCGCCGAGCAGCTCGAGGCACAGCGCGTCCGCCACGCAGGCCTCGGCGCTGTCGGGCAGGGCGGGGCTGAGGTCGTCACCCGCGGAGACGGGGTGCCGGATCTTCCGCGAGAGGTTGGCCTTGAGGTAGTCCTCCAGGAGGAAGGTGATCGCCTGATCCTCCTCGCGCGGCGACTCGAAGGGCATCACGGCGAGGGCCACGCTGTCGGGGTTGCGTGCGTCGAACGCAGCAGCCGACGAGGGCACCAGCAGCAGGATCAGGAGGACGTACCGCAGCATGAGGGCTCCAGCGTCGGCCCCGTTGGGGACCTCGCACCAGGCACGGTTGGTGCGCGGGCAGGATACCACCCCCGCCCCAGGCAGCCGCCACGGAGGATGTGGGCGGCGTTGACAGCCGGATTCGGGCGTGGCAGAAACCGGGCCCTCGGCGGCAATGTGCCGATGTAGCTCAGTTGGTAGAGCAGCTGATTCGTAATCAGCAGGTCAGCGGTTCGAATCCGCTCATCGGCTCCAGAAAACGAAAAGACGGGCCGGACCCCCAGGGGTTCGGCCCGTCTCGCTTGGGCTGGGTGCAGGCTGTGAAGGCCTACTTGGTGTCGAGCAGCTCCAGCTCGGACACCTGGACCGAGCGCTCCTCCTCCGAGGGCATGAAGCGCACCCGCGCCACCTTCGGGGACGAGACGACGACGAAGCCCTGCCCGAAGGTCGGGTGGAGCACCGTCATGTCCGGCAGGAGCGAGCCGTCACGCTTGGGCCGCAGGGCCTTCGCGGTGCCGGTCTTCTTCTTCGGACCCGGCGTGGCCGCCGCCTTCTTGGCCGCGGGGGCCTTGCGCACGCGCTTCGGCTTCACGGGCGGCAGGGGCTCCGCCTCGAAATCGGGCGTGCTGCCGGGCGTGTCGTGCACGACGACCTTCGCGGGATTCCCCTCCCCCACCGACACGAGGACGATCTGGCGGGCGAGGACGAGATCCAGGCCCGACAACTCGGAGAATCGGTACTGACGGCCGGTGCGCAGGCGGACGACGCCCATGCTGTGCTCGGGTCGGAACCAGACGACGACGCCCTCTTGCAGGGACTCGGGGGAACTGGACATGTAGGCAGGATTCTCCGGGTGGGATGACCTTTGTGGATGCCTCGGCGGCGCTTGTCAATGGATGGCTCCGAGGACAGCCCAGGACTTTCTGCGGCGGCGAACCCGTTATCTTTGCTGTTCTCTCGGAGAACGACCTCCCCATGCGCGCGCTGCCTTGCCGCCTCGGCTCCCTCCCCAGCAGGGTCTGGACCTCCCCCGGCCGCGAACCGCGGATCCTCGCCCTGCACGGCTTCACGGGCAGCGGCGCGGACTTCGAGGCCCTCGCGCCGACGCTGCACCTGGCGGCTCCGGACCTGCCGGGCCACGG
>JAJDAI010001085.1 GCA_029261955.1 Deltaproteobacteria bacterium
GGCGCCGGCATCCCGCAGCGCGGGAAAGGTCCCCAGATCGACCAGCTGGTAGCGCGCAGCGGTGAGGGCCGGCCCCTCGAAGCTCGCCGCGGCGAGGAGGTGGTGCCAGCGTCCCCCGCGCTGCAGGGTCCCGTAGACGAAGATCCGGGTCACGGGGCGTCGAGTTCGACCACGGCGCCCCCGAGCCCCTGCGCCAGCTCCGCGAGGTGGGGGTGGCAGGTCAGGTAGAGCACCTGCGTCTGCGCGCCCAGGGCCTGGAAGCCTTCGAGGGCCCGGGCCGCGCGCTCCCGATCGAAGTTGACCAGCGCGTCGTCCACGAGCACCGGCAGCGGCTCCCGCTGCGCGCAGCTCTCGGCCACGTAGGCCATGCGCAGGGCCAGGAAGAGCTGCTCCCGGGTGCCGGTCGACAGCTGGTGCGGGCTCAGAGCCTGGCTGCCGTCGGCGGAGACGAGCCGCACCTCGTCTCGCCCGAAGGGCTGGGCCACCGCGGTCCAGCGTCCCCCCGTGATCCGGCCCATCGTCTCGCCGGCCAGCTTCAGGAGCTGGGGCTGGTGGTCTCGGGCGTAGCGCTCGACCACCCGCTGGAGCAGGCCGTGGGCGAGGGTGCGCACCGCCCAGTCCTCGCTGTGTTCGGCGAGCTCGGCGCGGAGCTCCTCCCGGCGGCCGGCCGCGTCCAGGGCGGCGGAGCGGCCGAGGGCTTCGAAGGCGCTCTTCGCCTCGCCCGCTTCTCCCGCCGCCTCGAGCTGCCGGCGGCTCAGCTCGGCCACCTGCGTGCGGAGCGCCTCGCAGCGGCCCAGCAGCTGGTCGTGGTCCCCGGTCGCCGCGGTCGCTTCCGCCTGGGCGAGGCCCGCATCGCCGTCGAGCTGACGATGGAGCCGCGCCCGCAGCTCGACGACCCGCCGGGCGAGCCGCAGCTCGGCGTGCAGGGCCGTCACGGCATCCAGCGGGTCCCCGTCTTCGGCGTCCAGGCTTTGCAGAAGCTCGGCTACGGCGCGCTCGAATTCGGCCACGTGGCGGGCGGCCGTCTCGTGGCCCCGCCGTCGCTCGGCGAGCTCCCGCGCCCGCAGCGCGATGCCAGCGAGGGCGCGGAGGCGCTCCACCAGGCCGGTGGGGGACAGGTCCTCCTCGAGGCCCAGCTGCGTCAGCCGGGCGCTGTGCTCCGCGACGGCGCGCTGCTCGCGCTGGGCCAGCTCGTCCAAGCGCTGCTGGGCGTCGACGGCCCGAGCCTCCGCCTCGGCCAGATCGGCGCGCTGCTGGTCCCGCTGGGCCTGCCTGCGCTGGCTGCGGCGTGCCGCCTCCCGCAGCGCCGGCACGCGGTCTCCCTCACCCGGCCCGAGCGCCGCGAGCACGCGCTGGTCGAAGGCGGCGATGCGATCGTCCAGGCCCCGCAGCTGCCGCTCGATGCCCGCGGCCCGCTCGTCTTCGTGCACGAGGGTCCGCACGGAGCGCAACCAGTCGAGCATCGCCGCGGGCTCGCCCGGCTCGATCCCGGAAGCGGCCCAGGCGCCGAACCAGCGCTCCCGCCAGAGTCGGTGGGCCGAGTCGCCCCGCTCGATGGCGCGCTCGCACTGGATCGCCTGCATCTCCGCGCCAGCGAGGTCCACCCGCCGGCTCTGGACCTGGGCGACGGCCGCGGCACCCGCCACCAGGGCGTCGGCCACCCGGTCCGCCGCGGCGACCGCCTGCTCGTAGTCGTCGTGTGGGGCCTGCTCCCCCGCGCGGATCGCCACCCAGAGGCTGTCCCGCGCGTCCCTGGCCTCCTGCAGCTCCGCCGGGCCGGGCAAGCCAGCCGCGTCGAGCAGCTTCTCGAGTTCGGCGCGCAGCCGCCCCACCTGGTCCGAGGCCTTGCGCAGCTCGCGCTTGCCCTGCTCCATCGCCGCCAGCGCCTCCGCGCCCTCGGCTTGCAGGCTCTGCACGAGCTCGTCGGCCGGCAGCGGCAGCGAGGCGGCGTCGGCGTCGGGCAGGGGCGGACGAAGCCGAGCGCGGATCGCGGCCCGGCGTGTCCCGGACTCTTCGAGGTCGCCGGCGAGCTTCGTGCGCTCGGTCCGGTCGCGCACGAGGTCGTCCAGCCCGGTGACGAGGGCCGCGAGCGTGGGGTCGTCGGCTTCCTCGGCGCCTTCGAGCTGCTCCTGGAGCTCGGTGATCCGCTTCGTCTCGCGGTCGAGGATGCGGCGCGCGTCGAGCTGCTCGGTCGCTCGCTGAACCGATGCCTCGACGGCTGCTCGGGCCGCTTCCAGGGTGCCCGGGGCGGGCGACCAGCTGCGCATCGCGCCGTCCGCCGCGCCCGGCCAGGCCTGCTGGAGCATGGACAGCAGGTCGGCCTCTGCGTCGCGCAGCTCGCTTGCCTCGGCGGCGACGCGCTCGCGTTCCCCGCGGATCCGGTCGGCGCTCCCTACGAGTCGATCGACGGTGGCGCCGTGGGCCAGCAGGCCGTCGCGGGGCGCGGCCGCGTCGCGCAGCTCGGCGAGGTCCTGCCAGGCCTTCAGCAGCTCGCCCAGGCGCCTCAGCTCGGCTTGAGGAGCCGCCAGCTCCTGCCCCAGCCGCGTCGCCTCGGCCTTCGCTTCGTCCCAGCCCCGGCGGGCCTCCAGGAAGCGGTTGCGCCCCAGGACCGAGTCCTTGAGCTCACGGTTGCTGGTCCGCAGCTCGCCCAGCAGGGCGTTGATGGGCCGCTTGCCGGTGCGGCCGAGCAGCGCCCGGGC
>JAJDAI010001086.1 GCA_029261955.1 Deltaproteobacteria bacterium
GCCCGGACCCAGGCGCAGCGCCCCATCGGCGCGTGGCCGGACTGCGTGACGAAGCACTCGAGCTGGCGGGTGCACGACCTGGGCACCCGCGCCACGCCCGTCACGATGTCCGCCGGGCAGTGCCGTCGCGTCGAAGCCTCGCGCTTCGAGGGCGGCTACGGACGGACCGCGCCGAGCCCCCAGACCCTCGCGGCCTGCGACGTCCTGGGCACCGGCACCCGGCCGAGTCCGGTGCGCGTCTTCTTCGCCGGCAGCTTCGACCCGGAGTCCCTGGGCCTCGTCGAGGGCCTGGCCGGGGCGTTCTGGGGGCCGAGCCCCGCGGGTCGGCACTTCCACGATGGCCCCCACGCGTCGGTGCACGGCGCCTTCGTGGACGACGGCGGGGTCTTCCTCGTCACCGAGCCCGGGCCGCGCGATCCGCGGGTCGAACAGGCCTGGACGGCCTGCATGGACCTGCTGTCGGAGCACAGCCGCTGGTCGGTGCTCTGGACCGAGTGCCCTGCCCTGCTCGAGGCGTCCCCGGGCTGATCAGAGCCGCGCGCGAAGGAAGTCGACCGTGTCCGCCGGGTCCTCCGGGAAGCCGTACTCCCGGGCCAGGCTGGGCAGGGGGAGGGTCGAGAAGTCGTTGATGACCCCGCGGTAGGGGTTCACGTCTGGCAGCGCGGTGTCGAGCAGGAGGCGCCCGGGGCGGATGTCGTCGTAGTCGCTGACGTTGTCGTACACGTAGGCGGCGAAGCCGCTCGCCACCCGGACCGCGAGGCTCATGGTGGAGGCGCCGCCCGAGTGCGCGAGCAGGCCCAGCCGCTCGGCCGAGAAGTCTCCGCGGGCCCGCAGGTAGCGTGCGGCGAGCATGACCTCGTAGATCCGCAGCTGGGCCAGCGAGAAGCCAGCCAGCAGCAGGCTGCGCTGCACCTCGTCCTCCAGCTCGTCGGCGTAGTTCACCCGCAAGCTCAGGGCCAGCACGGGGGTCCCGGCACGCGCGAGCTCGGCCCCCCCGTAGAGGTCGATCATGTCCACGGGCTCGGTGGCGTGGCCGTGCACGGCGATGACGGGGCCGGAGTCCACGATCCGGGGATGCAACAGCAGGGCGTGGAAGCGCCCGACGAGGGGGTCGATGAAGACGAGCTCCTCCTCCATCCAGTCGGGGTGCTCCGTCCACCGCACCGTCCGCGCGACCAGCGGTTGCGCGTTCAGGCCGTCCAGCAGGAAGCCGAGGTTCAGCTCGTCCCCCAACACCGCCGCCAGCTCGCCCCCGTCCAGGTCCTGGCCGTCCAGGGGGAAGCCGGCGCCGACCAGGGTGTCGATGAGCTCCTCGAGCAGCTCGCCGGAGATGGGGCGGGCGTGCTCCGCTGCGAGCTCGATGAAGGCGAAGTAGTCGTCTGCGCAGTCGGAGAGGGGCTGCACGCAGCCCGGGTTCTCGCCCAGGGCCTCCTCCAGCAGGACCTCGCCGGGGTCCTGCTCCCAGACGCCCCACCAGGACGGAGCATCGGCCACGGAGTCGTCGTCGTCCGCGGCGGGCGTGGGGGTCGGATCGGGCTCCGGCTCGTCGAAATCACGACCGGGGTCCGGCAGGGCACAGCCCGCCAGGAGCACCAACATCAGGAGAGATCTGATCATCTGGATCCACAGTGCACGAATCCCGGTACAGCGAAAAGCCCCGTTCATGACCCAGGTCAAGAACCCAGCCGATCAGGGTCTTCACTCGGACGATCGAGCGCCCAAAGACCCTCGATCCCAGCCCGGCCGCAGGCATACTCCCGGCGGAGGGTGTGCGATGGGTGAGGCGCGCGAAGAGATCCGGATTGCGAGCCTGGAGGTCGGGGCGGACGGCATCGTCCGCTACACGAGCCGGCCCGGGATCCGCGTCGACGCCGACGACATCAGGGAGCTGCTCGCTGCGCTGCGTCGACTCGGCGACGGCGAGGCGCTGCTCGTCCTGAGCGACATCCAGGGGGTCAAGTCGGTCAGCGGCGAGGCGCGGGCGCTGGGCGCATCGGACGAGGCGGCCGCCCTGCACGTCGCCGCCGCGATCGTCGTGCGCTCCAGCCTCACGCGGATGATCGGCAACTTCTTCCTGCGCCTGAACCGGCCGGGCTACCCCACCCGCCTGTTCAACTCCTCCGCCGCCGGCCTGGCCTGGCTGCATTCCTTCCAGCACAGCGAAGCCGAAGCGAGCTGAGGTGATCAGCGACGCCACCCTCTTCGATCGCCTGCGGGAGGAGCTCCAGCTCGAGCGCGAGGCCGTCGCCGATCTGTCGCTGTTCGTGCGGCTGTTCGAGGAACTGGACGTCGCCGTCGCCATCTGGAACCTGCCCGAGGACTCCGATCACTGCGACCTCATCGCGTCCAACTCGGCCGCCGACCCCTTGCTGAGCCTCGCCGGCGACGAGCCGCCGTCCACCTTCGTCGGGGCCGGGCTCCGCTCTCGGCTCGAGGTCCTGCTGGACGCCACCGCCCCCACCGCCCTGGGCGAGTTCCAGTCGCCCGACGGGAAGCGCACGCACTCGCTGCGCGGCTGCTCCTTGGGGCGGCGCGCGGTGGGGGTCGGCTTCTTCGACCTGACCGCGCGCAAGAAGTTCGAGGCGGAGCAGCGCGCCACCGCCGAGCGCATGCAGCACGCCCAGAAGCTGGAGAGCCTCGGGATCCTCGCCGGCGGCATCGCCCACGACTTCAACAACCTGCTCGCGGGGATCCTGGGCAACGCCAGCCTGGCCCTGCTCGAGCTGCCCGAGTCCTCGCCCGTCCGCCCCCTGCTGGACCGGGTCGAGGCCACCGCCCGCGTCGCGTCGGACCTGACCCGGCAGATGCTCGCCTACTCGGGCCGCGGCCGCTTCGTCATCGAAGGCGTCGACGTCTCGACCCTCGTCGAGGAGATGGTCCGGCTGCTGAACGTCACCCTCAGCGACCGCGCCGTGGTGCGCTACGACTTCGCCCAAGGCCTGCCGCTCATCGAAGCCGACGCCTCGCAGGTGCGGCAGGTGGTCATGAACCTGGTCACCAACGCCTCGGACGCGCTCGAGGGCACGAGCGGCTCCATCTGCGTGCGCACCAGCCTGCAGCGGGTGGACCGGAGCTACGCGAGCGCCTACTGGCTCGACGACGAGCTCGAGCCCGGCGACTACGTGGTCATCGAGGTCTCCGACACCGGCTCGGGCATGTCGGAGGCCACGAAGGCGCGGCTCTTCGACCCCTTCTTCACGAGCAAGGCCATGGGTCGGGGGCTCGGCATGGCCGCGGTGCTCGGCATCGTGCGAGGCCACAAGGGCGCGATCAAGGTCTACTCCGAGGAGGGCAAGGGCACGACGATCAAGGCGCTCTTCCCCGTCGCACCGAGCGCCGAGCCCAGCGGCAGCTACGCGCCCATCGAGTCGGCGCGCCCCATGGACGGCTCGCTCGTGCTGGTCGTGGACGACGAGGAGACGGTGCGGACCATCGCCTGCAAGGTGCTGGAGCGGGAGGGCTGCCGCACGCTCGCGGCCGAAGACGGCTTGGAGGGCCTGCGGGTCTTCGAGGCCCACGCCGCCGAGATCGACCTCGTGCTGCTCGACCTGACGATGCCTCACCTCGACGGCGAGGAGGTCTTCCGGGTCATCCGCGGCCTGCGCCCCGAGCTGCCTGTGATCCTGACCAGCGGATACAACGAGCAGGACACCCTGGCGCGCTTCGCGGGCAAGGGCCTGGCCGGCTTCCTCCAGAAGCCCTGGACCGCGCGGGAGCTCATCGCGATCGCCTCCAACACCCTGGCCGGGGACGGCGCGTAGTCGAGCGGAGCCTGGCCGCTGCTACGCTGCCGACCGTGCGTTGGCTCCTCCTTCTTTCCCTGCTGATCCCGTCCACCGCGAGCGCGGTCACCGTGCTCATCGGCGACACGGACGGCTTCGGCATCGACCCCGCCGGCCTGATGCGCGCCACGAACCCGCCGGGCACCGACCCCGCGGACACCGACGGCGACGGCATCCTCGAGCCCCTCGAATTCCTGCCGGACTGGAACGTCAACGGCAGCTGCGCCATCGGCTCGGGTGACAGCTTCGACAACCGCGAGCCGGACGAGCTGGCCGACCTGAACGGCGCGCAGTGGACGGACTACTCGGTCGAAGGCGGCGGCGCGGCGGACGGCGCGACCTTCAACTTCGTCTTCGACGTGCCGCTGGAGACCGACGGCGACTTCGGGGTCCTGCACTACGTGAACTTCATCTTCGGCGACTACGACGTGGTCCCGACGACCGTCGTGATCGACGGCGAGACGGTGGCGCTCACGATCCAGGGCTCGGGCAACGACGGCATGGTCCAGGCGACCTTCTCCGAAGTGCCCTGGGAGGCCATGACCGACGGCGAGCTCATCGTCGCGGTCGACGCCCCCAACGAGCCCTACCTGGCCTTCGACTACGCCCTGCTGGCCCAGAACCGGGTGGCCGACTCGGACGGGGACGGCATCCCCGACGCGGTCGACAACTGCCCGTCCGAGCCCAACCTGCCGCAGGCCGACAGCGACGGCGACGGGGCCGGCGACGCCTGCGATGTCTGCCCCGACGACGTCGATCCAGACCAGGCCGACTCGGACCTCGACGGGGTCGGCGACGCCTGCGATCCCTGCCCCGAGGAGGCCGAGGACGACGCCGACGGCGACGGCTTCTGCGCGCCCGAGGACTGCATGCCGGAGGCCTCGGCCGTGCACCCCGACGCGACGGAGCAGTGCGACGGCCTGGACAACGACTGCAACGGGCTCGTGGACGACCTGCCCGACGGGGACGGCGACGGCGTGGGGCTCTGCGAGGACTGCGACGACACAGACCCCGGGGTGTCGCCGGACACCGAGGAGATCTGCGACGACGGCATCGACCAGGACTGCGACGGCGCCGACGAGACCGACTGCGCGGACGACGACGACAGCCTGGGGGACGACGACGACCTGTCCGTGACGGACGACGACGACGCGGCGCCCAACCTCACCGCGAGCCAGTGGGGCGGAGCCTGCACCTGCGACGCCGGCGGCGGCTCCCTGCCGCTGCTGCTGCCGCTGCTCCTGCCGCTACTCCGGCGCCGCCGGGTGACGCACCGTGACGCGGGCGCGGGCGGGCACGGCTGAGAAGGCGCTGACTGCGCCGTCGGGCCAGCGGACCTGCAGGTCGAAGGCCTCGGAGGCGGCCAGGCCGAAGTGGAGCTCGGCCGCGGACTGACCGACGGTGCGCAGGGCGTGCAGTTCGCGCACCTGGGAGCGATCCGTGACGACCTCGACCCGGGCACCGAAGCCCTGGCGGTTGCCGGCCGGACCGACCAGCGCGATCTCCGTCCAGGCCGCGGCGCCGCAGGGGTTTCGCCAGAGCCGGGCGGGTCCGCCGAAGGCCCCGAGGATGAGCTCGCGGCTGCCGTCCCCGTCCAGGTCCGCGCTCGCGAGGCCGTAGTGGGGGCGCGGGTCCCCGAAGCCCAGGTCCATGGAGCGGTCCACGAACGGGCCATCCCGCTCGAAGATCGCGTCGGGCTGGGCAGGCGGGAACCCGGAGTCCGCGATGCCCCCGGGTCCCGGCGGTGGCCCCGCGGCGGCGGCGAAGTCGAGGTCCCCGTCGTTGTCCAGGTCGACGGCCTCCACCGAGAAGGGCGACCAGGTCCCGCCGGCCCAGGCGGGGTTCGCGTCCAGGTCGGGGGCCAGGCCCAGCGCCTGCCCGGCCTCCACGTAGCCGGGCTCGGGCCCGCCGGTGAGGCAGGCCAGGTGCCAGTTGAGGTCGCTGAAGCAGTAGTCGAGCGTGCCGTCGCCGTCGAAGTCCGCCGACGCGGCGCCCATGACGCAGTGGTGCACATCGGCGCCGATCTCCGGGGCGTCGTCGATCAACTCGCCCGCCTCGTTCCGCCAGAAGGTCGCGCCGGGGCGGCCGTCCCGCGCGCGGTCGGAGCCCAGGAAGAGGTCGAGATCGCCGTCGTCGTCCCGGTCGGTGAAGAGCCCCAGCATCGACAGCCAGGGGTAGTCCGGGGGCCGGAGCTGGGCGGCGACCGTGAAGACGCCCTCGTCCTGGAGCAGCAGCAGGTCGGTGGTGCCGGGCCAGGGCAGCGCCTCGTCGTTGACCCAGCCCTCCTCGGGGATGGGGTCCAGGCCCGGCAGCACGAGGTCGAGGTCGCCGTCGCCGTCCACGTCCCCCACCGCGAGGGTGTTGATGCAGGCGATGGGGTAGTCGGCGTCGAAGTAGAGCAGCTCGGGCTCGGCGAACTGGAGGCCACCCAGGTTGCGGCAGGACGCCGCGAAGCCCTCACCGACGAGCAGGACCTCGGGCAGGCCGTCCCCGTCCAGATCGACCGCCGCCTGCGCGAGGGCCTCCCGACCGAAGAGGGCGACGGTGTCGTGCGGCACCTCGACGGACGTCCAGCCGCCGTCCTGCTCGAGCAGGTAGGGGAAGCGACCGGGGCGGGTGAAGAGCAGGTCGTGGTCGCCGTCCCCGTCCAGATCCGAGGCGACCACGCCGCCCGGCATCCACTGGCAGGAGCGGGGCACGTCGTCGCCGGGCAGCACCAGCGGCAGGTCCTCGGGCACGAGGCGGTCGAAGCCGGCGACCGGCTCCGCGCAGGGGGGCGCGGGCTCGACGGTGAGGGCCTCGGGCGGAGGGGCCGGCGTGGGTTCGGGGGTCGGCTGCGGCGTGGGCTCCGGATCGGGCCCCGGATCCTCGACGGAGGGGCAGGCGGCGAGCAGCAGCAGGGCGAGCAGGCGGGGCACGCGGGGATCATGGCGCAGTGAGGGGCTGTGCGGATCGGGGACGGTCGCCGGGGCCGGTCGGGCGGCGCGCTGCTAGAGACTGAGGCGGCTCTGCGATGCAGCGAAACCGAGAGGACGTGCGATGCGGGATCTCAGCGACAAGGTGGTCGTCGTCACGGGCGCCAACAGCGGCATCGGCTTCGAGACGGCGCGGTCCCTGGCGGGCATGGGCGCAACCCTGGTCTTGGCCTGCCGCAATCCGGAGAAG
>JAJDAI010001087.1 GCA_029261955.1 Deltaproteobacteria bacterium
GCGGCGAACCTCGACAAGGGGGTCGCGCGCGGCAAGCTCGATGCGGCGGAGCGCGACGCAGCCCTGCCCCGGATCTCCGGCGTGACCGAGCTCGCCCTCGCGGTGCAGGGCGCCGACCTCGTCATCGAGGCCGTGCCGGAGAAGATCGAGCTCAAGCAGAGCCTCTTCCGGCAGGTGGAGGCAGCCGCCCCGGCCCACGCCGTCTTCGGGACCAACACCTCGTCCCTGTCGATCGCGAAGATCGCGGGCGTGCTCGCCGATCCCGGCCGGGTCATCGGCCTGCACTTCTTCAACCCCGTGCACATCATGAAGCTCCTGGAGATCGTGGTGCACGAGGGCACGCGCGACGAGGTGCTGGAGGCCTGCCGCGCCTACGGGGCGGACATCGGCAAGGAGTGCATCACGGTGCGCGACTTCCCGGGCTTCGCGACCTCGCGGCTCGGCGTCTGCCTGGGCATGGAGGCCATCCGCATGGTCGAGCAGGGCGTCGCCTCGCCCGAGGACATCGACAAGGCCATGGTGCTCGGCTACCGCCACCCCATCGGGCCGCTGAAGCTCACCGACCTCGTCGGCGTGGACGTGCGCATGCACATCGGGGAGTACCTGGCCCAGGAGCTGGGCAACGCCGCCTTCGAGCCGCCGGCCCTGATGCGGCAGATGGTCGAAGAGGGGCGCCTGGGCAAGAAGACCGGGCAGGGCTTCTACCGCTGGGACTGACGCTTCGGCGGCTCTGCTTCGCCCTGGGCAGGCAGGGCCAGCAGCGCCAGCGACAGGGCGCCCAAGAAGAGCGCGATCAGGCCCAGGGGGGTGGGTTCGAGCTCCGAGCCGTCCGGGGAGATCAGCCGGGCGCGCGAGGGGGTCTTCGGATCGACCGCGAGGGTCGCGACCCGGTCCATGTTCAGCAGGTCGACCGCCGCGAAGGGCGAGGCTGTCTCGATCTCGATCGTGCCGGCGTGGCTCGTCCCCGCGACCGTCCAGCGCAGCTCGGCCAGCGCGACCGAGCGCGGCATCGGCCACCGCGGGCTGAAGCCCCGGCGCTCCACCCAGGCCCGGTCCACCGTCGCGTCGACGCTCGCCCAGGTGTTCAGCTGCTGCTCGAGCCCGCGCTCGCGCAGCGCGCTCGCGGCCAGCACGAAGGCGAGGGCAAAGCCGAGGGCGGCGATCCAGCGGGCGGGGGTCACGGGCTCATCTGAGCACGCGGGACGGCATCTCAGGGCGCCACGGACCAGCGCGGCTCGAGCCGCACGCCGCATCCGTCGAGCCGATCCAGGTCCGACTCCGGCGCCGCCCGCGCGCGCAGGCCGGGGAAGGGGCCCGCCACGTAGCCCGCGTGGCCTCGCTCGGAGGGCCAGGCGCTGAAGACGATCGCCCGCCGCGGATCGGCGATGGACCGCCCGAAGGCCCCGCCGAGCATGCCGCTCTTCGCCATGCCCGGGGCCCAGACCTGCCGCTGCACCCGCTCGAAGCGGTCCCAGGATCCCGCGCGCACGAGGCAGTCGGCGACCCGCAGGAAGCGCGCGCTCGACAGGGCCTCCGCCAGTGCGCCCGCCGAGCCGACCATCGGCAGGCGATCCTCCAGCAGGGTCACGTCGATGGACGCGTAGGTGCCCGCCTGCCCGCCGCGCAGGAAGACGCGGTCGTGCAGATCGGCCATGAAGTGCTCGTAGCCGGCGCGGCCGCTCCACAGGCCGAGCACGCACGCGGCGCCTGGCTTCTCACGGTCCCAGCCCCCCACCTGGCCCAGGAAGCCCGGCGCGCCGCTCAGGGCCGCCCAGCGCTCCTGCTCCCAGGAGAAGGACGCGCGCGAGGCTGCGGGCACGTCGCAGACGATCCACTTCAGGAGCATCGAGCCGCCCACCATCCCTCCACGTGCTCCGCGAGCGAGGGCTCGCCCGGCAGCTCCGCGAGGTCGTAGCGCACCCGCAGCAGGGGCTTGTCCAGTTCGATCAGCGCGCCCAGGTCGATGGGGCTGCCGTTGAGCACCAGCTCCGCGTCGGTCGCGTTGAGGCTCGCGGCGAGGTCGTCCCGCTGCTGCTGGGAGTAGCCCATGGCCGGCACGAGCGGGCCGAGCTCGGGGTAGGCCCGCCAGGTCGCGGCCAGCTCCCCGACGAAGTGGGGGCGGGGATCGACGATCACGGCGCCGGCGCGGCGGGCCAGCAGCGTCGCCGCCACGAAGGCCATGCCGCCGTGGGTCGTCGTGGGACCGTCCTCGACGCAGACGACGCGTCGCCCGGCCAGCTCCGACTCGGCGAGCCCGTCGAGCGCGATGTGGCTGCCGATGGCGAAGACCGGGGCCGCGGGGTTCAGCTCCGCCGCCAGCGCCCGCTCCGCTTCGACCGCCTCCGCCGGAGCCGTGTCGGCCTTGGCCACCAGGATGAGGTCGGCGAGGCGCACCTGGGCCTCGCTGGGCACCCAGGTCCGGGCGTGGCCGGGCCGGTGGGCGTCGAGCAGCACGAGGTGCAGGTCGGGGCGGATGAGCGGCAGGTCGTTGTTGCCGCCGTCCCAGAGGAGCACGTCGGCCTCCTGCTCCGCCTGGGCCAGGATCGCCGCGTAGTCCACGCCGGCGTACACGACGAGGCCGAGCTCCAGGTAGGGCTCGTACTCCTCGCGCTCCTCGATGGTGCAGGCGTGCCGCTCCAGGTCGGCCCGCTCCGCGAAGCGCTGCACCGCCTGCGCCGCGAGGTCGCCGTAGGGCATGGGGTGGCGGATGGCCACGGCGCGAATCCCTCGCTCCACCAGGTGCTGGCAGAGCCACCGCGTCACCTGGCTCTTGCCGCAGCCGGTGCGCACCGCGCCGACTCCGATGACGGGCTTGTTCGAGGCCAGCATCGAGCGCGCCCCCGGCTGCACGAGGTCCGCGCCGGCCGCCACCGCGCGCGCCGCCAGCGACGCGACGTGCTGCACCGTCACGTCCGAGTAGGCGAAGACCAGCTGCTCCACCCCCTCCTCCCGCACGAGCCGCTCGAGCTCGTCCTCGTCGACGATCGGGATCCCAGCCGGGTAGCGGGGACCTGCCAGCGAGGCCGGGAAGCGCCGGTCGGTGATGTAGGGGATCTGGGTCGCGGTGAAGGCGACGACCTCGACGTGGGGGTCGTCGCGGTACAGCACGAGGAAGTCGTGGAAGTCGCGGCCGGCGGCTCCGAGGATCGCGATGCGCACGGCTGACTCCCTGCCTTCCCGCCTCGCCTTGCGTCGGACCACCCGACCGGGGGAGGGGCTTGGATCAGCCTAGCCGCGCGGCCCACCGCGGCCCTGACGATGCCGCCCTGGGGCCGCCCCAAAGGCCGCAGGATCATTGACACCGCCCTTTCCACACCGTACTCACCGCCGCCATGGCCGCAAACGTTCGCAACGTCGCAATCATCGCCCACGTCGACCACGGCAAGACCACGCTGGTCGACGCCATGCTCAAGCAGTCCGGCTCCCTCGCCGGGCAGCGGGAGTTCGTCGACCGAGTCATGGACTCCGAGGACCTCGAGCGCGAGCGCGGGATCACGATCCTGGGCAAGGCGACCTCGATCCGCTGGCGCGACGTGAAGATCAACATCGCCGACACCCCTGGGCACGCCGACTTCGGCGGCGAGGTGGAGCGCATGTTGACCCTGGTCGACGGCGTCGTCCTCGTCGTGGACGCCTCGGAGGGCCCGCTGCCGCAGACCCGCTTCGTGCTGGGCAAGGCGCTCGAGTCCGGCCTGCCTGCGATCGTCGTCATCAACAAGATCGACCGCCAGGACGCCCGAGTCGAGGAGGTGATGGACGAGGTCTACGACCTGTTCATCGACCTCGGCGCGGAAGAGGACCAGATCAACTTCCCGGTCTTCTACACGAACGCCAAGGAGGGCACCGCGACCGCGAACCTCGCCGAGCCGGGCACGAACCTCACGCCGCTGTTCGACTCGATCCTCGACCACCTGCCCGAGCCGGTGGGTGACGAGACCGGCCCCCTGCAGGCCCTGATCACCAACCTCGACTACGACAACTACATCGGCCGGCTCGGCATCGGGCGCGTCCGCCGCGGC
>JAJDAI010001088.1 GCA_029261955.1 Deltaproteobacteria bacterium
GTCGGTGAGCTGTTCATCGACATGCACAAGGAAGGCGCTGCCTTCCGCTCGCTGATGAACTCCTTCGCCATCGCGGTCTCCGTCGGCCTGCAGCACGGCGTGCCGCTCGAGAAGTACGTCGACCTGTTCGTCTTCAGCCGCTTCGAGCCCTCGGGCCCGGTCTTCGGCAACGACCGCATCAAGATGGCGACCTCGGTCATCGACTACATCTTCCGCGAGCTGGCCGTGTCCTACCTGGGGCGCGACGAGCTGGCCCAGGTGCAGCCCGAGGACCTGCGTCACGACACGGTCGGCACCCCCGAGCCGGAGTGGAGTTCGGAGGAGGTGGTCGCGGAGGGCATGCTGTTTCCCGAAGTAGACGCCGACGAGCGCCCCTTCCAGGGCAGCGCGGGCTTCGCCCGCAAGTCGGGCATGAGCTACCCGAGCCTGCGCCCGGTGCAGGCCTCCACCGAGGAGCGGGTCCAGCCCGCTGCGGGGGCGGCCTACAGCAGCCCGGCGGTCTCGGCGGCACCCGCGGTCATGGAGGACGGTCCCGGCGTGGGCACGAACTCCCTGCGCAAGCGGAACTCCGCCATCCTGGACGCGGTGGCCCAGGGCTTCACCGGGGACCCCTGCCCCAACTGCTGCTCGCTCCGCATGGTGCGAAACGGCAGCTGCCAGAAGTGCCTGGACTGCGGGAGCACCACCGGCTGCTCCTGAGCCGGATCGACCTGGCGCGGCCCGTCCCCGGTTCCCCGGTGGCGGGCCGTGCCCGTTCTGGGGGTCAGGACACTTCGTCGATGCGCTTCACGACCACGCGACAGGCCAGGGCGGCGCCGGCCGACACCAGCACCGCGAACGCGCCCTTGAACGGCGAGCCGAGCAGCAACCAACCGGGCGCGAGGATCGCCGCCATCAGCGCGAGCGCCCCGAGCGCCCAAGCGCCCGCGAACTGGGCCACTGCGGCCCCCTCGCCCGAGCCCGCCCGCTCCGCGACGGGCCCCCAGAAGCCCGGGGGTCGGACCCGCGCGTAGAAGCGGTCCAGGACCTCGGGCTTCGGCGGATCGAACAGGAAGATCGCGCTCAGGGCAGCCACCGCACCCGCCGCCACCGCCAGCCCCAGACCCCACTCCCAGGGCATGTCCGGGGGCGCCCAGAAGGCCAGCGCAGTCGCCACGCTCAGCGAGGCCAGCGCACCCGCGATCTCCGCCTGCGCGTTCACCCGCCACCACACCCAGCGGAGCAGCACGGGCAAGCCGAGCCCCGAGCCCATGGCCGCCACGAACTTCCAGGCGGCCTCCACGGAGTCAATGCGCGTCGCCGCCAGCACCGCGAGCAGCGCAAAGAGCACCGAGCCGACGCGGGCTACGAGCACCTCCTCGCGGGGGCCGCAGGCGGGGCGGATGCGACCGCGCCAGATGTCGTGCGCCAGGTAGGAGACGCCCCAGTTCAGGTGCGTGTCCACCGTCGACATGAAGGCCGCGGCCAGCGACGCCAGCAGCAGGCCCAGCACCCCGGGGGGCAGCAGCAGCCCGGCCAGCAGCGGGTAGGCGGCTTCGCGGTCCGTGGCCACGATCGCGCCCTCGGCGAACACGCGGGTCTCGTCCCCCGGCGGAAAGGCCAGCAGCCCCGCCAGCCCCACCAGGATCCAGGGCCAGGGCCGGACCACGTAGTGCAGCACGACAAAGACCCCCGCCGCCTGCCGCGCCGCGGCCGGGTCGCGTGCTGCGGACAGGCGCTGCGCGATGTACCCGCCTCCGTCGCCGAGGGGGTGCGCCCACCAGCGGACGAGCAGGTAGACCCCGAAGGCCGAGATGGGCATCCAGGTCAGGCCGCCGGTGGGCACGAGGGTCAGGACCTCGGCCGCGCGCTCCGGCCCGAGCTCGACCGCGAGCCGCGAGGGCAGCCCCGCCAGGCCGCCCACGTGGGCCAGCGCGTAGAACGCGAGCGCGAAGGAGCCCACGATCGCCAGCGTGAACTGCAGCAGGTCGGTCATGACGACGCCGCGCAGGCCGCCGAGGGTCGAGTAGGCCGCGGCGAGCGCGACCAGCGACACCACCGTGAGCAGATCCCCGGCCCCGCCCAGGCTGGTCACCGGCGCGACGGACTCCCAGGCCGACCAGAGCCCCGCAGGCAGCCAGTCCTCCCAGTGCACGAAGGGCTGCGCGATCTTCTGCATCGCACGGAGCACCCAGCCGAGCACGATCCCGTTGTAGAGCACGGCGAAGAACACGGCCTTGGCGGTCCGAAGCTGGGCCCCCGGACCGGGCCCGTAGCGCAGCTCGACGAACTCGGCGTCGGTGACGACCTCGGCCCGGCGCCACAGCCGCGACCAGAACAGGAACACGCCCACGTGGGCGATGCCTGAAGCCCACCAGAACCAGTTCGCGGCGATGCCCTTGCTGGCCACCATCCCGGAGATCGCCAGGGGCGTGTCTGCGGCGAAGGTCGTCGCGACGATGGAGATGCCCACGAGCCAGCCCGGCAGCGAGCGGCCCGCGAGGAAGTACTGCTCCCCCGACCCACCCGCTCGCCGCGAGGCCCAGATGCCCGCCCCCAAGGCCAGCACGAGGTAGGCCGCGAGGACTGCGAAGTCGAGCGGCGTGAGGCTCACGGAGCGGCGGGGGCGCGGGGGAACATGGCCCGGGATGATACATTCCACAGGTGCTGGAACCCCGCCCCGAGGGCGTCGCGTCACCGCCCCGCTTTCGGGCGCTCCACGTCCGCACCGGCTTCGACCTGGAGCCGGAGCTGCCCGACCCGGCCCCCGCTCACGTCGATCCCGAGGGCGCCATGCACCCGGCGCTGTTGGAGCCCGCAGCGGCCTTGACGCTGCACCGCTGGCCGACACCCGGCGCGCGGGCCGCCCTCTGCGCCCGGCTGCTGAGCGAGCCCGGCAACCCCGACCCCGGCTCGCCCGACGACCCGGTCGCCGCAGCCTTCGGGCTCGCCGCTCACGAGGACTGGGAGCCCGAGGCCAGCGGCGTGCTCGCCCTCCTCCTGCTCCGCGGTGCGGCCGCCCGCCAACGAGCCGCGCACCGGGCCCCCGCGCACGGCCCCCAGGCGCCCTGGGAGCAGCCTGACTTCGACGCCTTCCGGCGCGCACGGCCCCGTCTGCACGACCTGGACTGGGCGGCGCGGTGGCTCGAGATCGCGGGCGCGGAGCGTGCCTTCGGCGACGCAGCGGCCTTCGCTTTCGAGCGCGCGACCGTCCGCACGGCCTCCAGCTGGCTGCGCGTGTACCGGAGCTGGTGGGCGG
>JAJDAI010001089.1 GCA_029261955.1 Deltaproteobacteria bacterium
TGGCCCCGCAGTCATGAAGGGCAAGACGCCCACCGCCTGGCCGGACGGGCCGATGGTGCGCAGCTTCTTGATCGTCTCGTCCTGAACCAGGAGCGTGATGAGCCCGGCGACGGCGGTCCCGGTGCCGATGCTGGCCGCGACGAAGCCACCGACGTTCAGGCCGTAGGCCGACTGGTAGACGGAGGGCTTGCCCAGGTACACGCCCTTGTCGATGTTGAGGTCCGGCCCGACCTGCGACCAGCCCACCGCGGACACGCCGAAGCCTCCGACGGCCAGCACCCCGCCGCTGACGAGCAGGATGGCGGGCACCGGGGACACGCGGACCTGCAGCTTCTCCTCCAATCGGGCGACGGCCTCCTCGACGGTGGAGTCCTCCCCGAGGCCGCTGCTCAGGCTCTGGTAGGCGCCCAACATCGCGAGCGCCTCCTTCTCCTGGCCCATCTGCTCCAGGGCCAGGCCCTTGATCTTGAAGGCTTCACGCTGTGTGGGATCGAGGCGGAGCGCCGAGGTGCAGGCGTTGGCGGCGCGCTCGAAGGCTCCGTTGGCGAAGTCCACGCGGGCGAGCTCCACCTGCCGCTTCGCCTCGTCCTCCACGTCGCTTGCCTGGGCGGGGCGCGACGAGACGGCGAAGGACAGGGCCAGAAGGCCAACAAGAACCCGGATGTGCATGTGGCTCGTCTCCCCACTCGCAGGAGACCAGAATCCCGCCAGCGGCACAACCGACGGCTGCCGAGAGCCATCAGCCCGTCGGTTGACGTTCGGGACCTGCGATGCCATCTCTGACGAGCGATCGTGAAAGGACCCCTGTGCCCCTGAACCGCCTGCTCCCCCTGCTGCTCCTGCTGCTCGCCGCCTGCCCGGCCACCACCCCAGCCGACGACGACGACGACGACAGCGCCGCGGACGACGACGACTCCACGCCCTACGTCCAGCCCGGTCCCTTCGAGGACATGGAGCGCGAGGAGCGGATCGAGTTCATGCGCCACGTGGTGGTGCCGACGATGCAGCCGCTGCTCGCCCAGATCGACCCCGAGAAGTACAACGAGGTCGACTTCGGCTGCGACGACTGCCACGGCGAGGACTACATCGACGCCGACTACGAGATGCCCAACGGCATCGTCGAGCTGTCCGTGTCCAACTTCCCCCACTCCCAGAACGCCGACCCGGAGCTCCGCGAGTACGGCGAGTTGATGGAGGACGAGTTCCTGCCGACCATGGCGGGGCTGCTCGGTCGCGAGCTGTGGACGCAGCAGACCCCCGACGGCATGAGCTGCAGCGCCTGCCATCCGATCGTCAACTAGCCGTCGAGCGTCGCCTCGGCCGCAGCGCCGGCGTGCAGCGCGGCCTCCCGCGCATCGTCGGTGCGGCCCAGCGCCCTCCACTGCTCCCAGCTGAGCCCCCACAGCTGCTGACTCCGCTCGCCCTGACCCTGCTCCCCGCAGAGCCGGGCCGCGAGCCGCGTCATGCGCGCGATGTCGAGGTCGACGACGCCCGAGATCATCAAGCCCTCGTCCGCCTCCGCGAAGGTCTCGTCCAGCTCGTCCCACCTGGCCAGGCCAGCCAGGGGCAGCAGCATCGCGGCCCGCAGGGCGCCCAGCATGCCCGCGCGGCCAACCCGGACCAGCTCCTTCTCGAGCACCCGCAGCTCCTGGAGTGAGGGCTCGTAGCGACCCCGCTCGGCCACGGTCATGGCGAGGTTGAGGCGCGCGAAGAAGGTGTCCCCCGAACCGCAGGCCTCCAGGCGCTCCGCTGCCTCGCGGTAGGCGAGCTCGGCGCCGGCCAGGTCCCCGGTGACCCGCAGGATCTCACCCAGGGTGATGGCGCAGCTGGCCGCGCCCCCGCGGGCGCCGAGGGCCTCGAAGCGGATGCGCGCCTCCTCCAGGTAGAAGCGAGCGCGATCGGGGTCGTCGGTCTGCAGCGCGACCCTCGCCAGCCCGCGGTAGCCGGCGGCGACGGCGCTCGGCGTGCCGGCCGCCTCCCCTCGGAAGATGGCCTGGCGGAAGGCGAGGCGCGCATCATCCAGGCGGCCCGCGCGCTGGCTGACGAAGGCGAGGTGGATGCTGACGGTGGCGAGCAGGCTGGAGCGTCCCGCCTGCTCCGCCAGGTCGCGGGCCTCGGTCAGCAGCTCGCGGGCCTCCTCGATCTCGCCGGCCGCGAGCTCGGCGTTCCCGGCTGCCACCAGCGCCTCGGTCAGCAGCTCCTCGTCCCCGCAGAGCCGCGCCTGGATCAGCGACTGCGAGGCGACGCGGCCCGCCCGGTCGATCTCACCGCGCTGCCGCAGGATCTGCGAGTCGAGGATGTTGGAGCGCACGCGCCGCGGATCCATGGCGCCGACCCCGAGCTCATCCAGGGCCGTGCGGCGCAGGTGCTGCAGTTCGACCGCGCGCAGGAATTCGCCAGCCTCCAGCTGGTCGCGCACCGCGTCGAAGAGCTGATCCACCGCCTCCTCGCGGCGGTCGGCTGCGAGCAGCAGGCGCGCGCGCCTCGCGGCGGAGTCCGGCTGACCTTCCAGCACGTCCGCGCAGAGCGAGCTCCAGCGCGCGAGCCGCCCTGCGTCGCGCGCGCGGGCCTCCAGCGCCTCGCGCAGCATGCCGTGGGCGAAGCTCCAGTCGGCCGAATCCAGCGCGGGGCTGGCGAGTCGGAAGCGGAACATCTCGTCGAGCACGGAGCGCTCGGGATCGACCCCGGCCGCGGCCACCACGGCGGCCCAGTCGTCGGCGCGGACCTGCTGCCCGAGCACCGCCGCCAGCTCCAGGGCCTCGCCGCCGCCCTGGTCCCCGAGCAGGCCCTCCAGCCGCGCGTGCCAGACGCCCAGCAGGTCCTCGGGGAAGTCCGCGTCGGCGTCGTCGACCAGCCGGTAGCCCTGCGGCCCGGGCTCCAGCAGCCCCCGCTCCACCCAGTCCCCGACCAGCTGCACCGCGAACAAGGGGTTGCCCGCGGCGCGCTCCTCGACCCGCGCGGCGAGCTTCGGCTCCAGGCCGAGCAGGTCGCGCACGAGGTTCGCGGACTCTTCGCGCCCCAGCGGATCCAACTCGAAGGCGGCGTCCCCGGCCAGCGCGCGCAGGCTGCGGGCGCGCTCGGGATCGGCCGCCATGGCCTCGGACCGAGCCGTCACCAGGACCAGCACCGGCGTCGGGGCGTGCACCTGGGACTCGAGCAGGGCGGCCAGGAAGGCCTGGGAGTCGGCGCTGTGGTGCAGGTCGTCCACCAGCAGCACCAGCGGGCGCTCCGCCGCGCGCGCACCCAGGTAGCGAACCCCGATCGCGTGGCGCTCCCCGGGGCCCGACAGGCGCGCGCCGAGCCCCCGGGCAAGCTCGTCGTCGCTGGAGGGGTGGGCCAGCTCGGCGAGGGCGAGCACGTCGGCGCGGTCCTCGAAGCCCATGCGGCCGAGCTTCTTCTCGAAGCGTTCGACGAGCTCCTCGCGCTCCAGTCCGGCGGCCCGGAACTCCCGCGCCAGCAGGCCGCCCAGGCCATCCCCCGGCCCCTCCACAGCGGAGTGCGACAGCGACAGCGGCAGCCCCGCACCCACCTCGGCGGCGCGGTGCATCATCCACTCGGCCAGGGCGGTCTTGCCCGAGCCGGCGGCGCCCTCGATCAGCACCATCCGCGCGGAGCCCTCGGCGTGCATCGCGTGCAGCGCGCGCCACAGCCGGTCGCGCTCTTCGATCCGCCCCACCAGGCCCAAGGCGCGCTGCCCGAAGAGCGCGAGGCCCGCCCCGTCCATGTGCCTCGTCGTGACGGTCTGCCCGCGCCAGCTCGGCGGCAGCGGCGGGGGGCGCACCTCGGCCTCGACGACCTCCCGCGGCTCGTCGGCCCCCGAGGACCAGGGCTTCCACCAGCGCCGGGACCTGGCCTTGGGCGCGGCGACCTCCTCCCAGTCGATGGCCTCCATGCGCACCGTCGAGCCGCCGAGCTCCAGATCCGGCCGGCTCTGCTCCGGCTCGCCCAGCTGCACGAGGCCCCAGGCGGCGTCGGCGGCCACCCGGTAGCGCTCCGTGGGGCGGTGGGCCATCAGCCGCTGGAGCCAGGCTTCGAAGCCATCGGGCACGGGCACCACGGGCTCGAAGTCGGGCAGGAAGCCGCTGAGGTGCGAGGCCAGGATGTTCGTGATGTCGCCGGTGTAGGGGGCGCTGCCGGTCGCGAAGGCCCAGGCGGTGGCGCCGACCGCGTACAGGTCGGTCCAGGGCCCGAAGTCGCGCCAGCGCACGTGGATCTGCTCGGGCGCCATGTAGGACGGCGTGCCGGCGAACTGGTCGTCGGTGGGGGAGGCCTCACCCGAGACCGTGTGCGCGAGGCCGAAGTCGGTGAGCTTCGCCGCCCGCGTGCCCTCCTGGAGCAGCACGTTGGCGGGCTTGATGTCCCGGTGGATCACGCCCCGGGCGTGGGCGTGCGCCAACCCGTCCAGGATGCCGAGCAGCACGCCGCGCAGGCTGCGCCAGCCGACCTTGCCGACCAGGGGCACCGCGCTGCCTCCGTCGACCAGCTCCATGGCCAACCAGCAGGCGCCTTCGGGCAGGGTCTGCCCCCGGGCCTCCGAGGCCGTCACGCGGCCGTGGTCGTAGACGCCCGTGATGCGGGGGTGGTTCAGCTGCGCCGCCGCGCGCACCTCGAAGTGCCACTGCGCCGCGAGCTCGGGCTGGGCGGCGTACTCGGTCTTGAGGATCTTCAGCGCGACGGGCGTGCCGTCCTGCCGGTGCCGGCCCCGGTACACGATCGCCGTGGAGCCGAGGCCCAGGCGTTCTTCGAGCTGGAAGGGACCGAGGGATGCCGCCACGCCCAAAGCCTAGCGCGCTGCACCTCCCTGCGTTCGGGCCACATCGAGTCATCGGGCGCAGCCCCTTGGCGCGAAGTCGGCGCGCGCCTGCTAGAGCAAGGGCGATGAAACCGCTCCTGATCTTGAGGATGGGCCTGACCGCCTACGCCGTGCGCTCGACGCGAGGCAACTACGAGCACTACTTCCAGGAGGTGCTGGTCCACCTGGAGACGCCGATCGTGGTCAAGGACGCGGTCGCCGGCGAGCTGCCGGACCCCGAGGACTACGCCGCGATCCTCGTCACGGGCTCCCCCGCCTCGGTGACGGATCGCGAGCCCTGGTCCGAGGCCGCCGGGCAGTGGCTGCGTCGGGCGATGCCGACCGTCCCGATCCTCGGTGTCTGCTACGGCCACCAGATCATCGCACACGCCCTCGGCGGCGAGGTGCAGACCCACCCCGGGGGCCCCGAGCTGGGCGTCTACGAGGTCGAGGTGCTCGAGGACGACCCGCTCTTCGAGGGCTTCGGGCCCGTCTTCCCCGCCTTCGAGGTGCACTGGGACCACGTCAGCGTGCAGCCGCCCGGCTCCAGGCTGATCGCCCGCACCCCCGAGGCGCCCCTGCACGCCCTCGCCTACGGGACCCAGTGCCGCACGGTGCAGTTCCACCCGGAGTTCGACGCCGACCTCGTCCGCGGAGCGGTGCTGCGGCACGGTGAGATGCTGCAGCCCCCGCGCCCCGCATGGGTCCAGGAGCAGCACGACGCCGTGACCGAGCTGCCCGATCAGCCGCGGATCATCACGAACTTCCTGAAGCACTTCACCGAGGTGCGCTGACGCGCTCCGCTCAGTCGAGCTCCCAGAAGTACAAGCACAGCAGCTCGTGCTGGCCGGAGAGCACGTCGTCGACCCCCGAGCCCAGGACGCCGCCGCCCTCGTCGGGGGCCCAGACCTTCGGCTCAGCCGCGAACATCAGCTGGAAGCCTTCGCTCTCGCCCAGGTCGGGGCTCCAGCGGCTCTGCACGGCGTGGCTGTAGCCCTCTTCACCGAGCGCGGTCACGTCGCTGTCGAAGGCCCAGAGCGGACCGAAGGCCAGCGAGAAGTCCCGCTCGTTCCAGTCCACGTCCTCGCAGGTCGTGCTGCCGCCCTCTTCGACCGTCGCGCGGCCCTCGAACTGGTAGTCGCAGTCGGAGCAGCTGTCGTCCGGCGCGCGGGCCGTGAGGTTCAGCTCCTCCCAGACCTCGCAGCGCACGGCGGGCTCCTCGACCTGCGAGGGGTCCTCCTCGAGGTAGAGCCAGCGCAGGAAGCCCTGGAGGCTGCCCTCGGCCGGCTCGACGAGCGTGAAGGCCTGCAGCCGCAGGAAGTCACCGGACGAGCTGTCGTCGTCGTCCGAGATGCGCTGTTCGCACCCGACGAGGGACAGCAGCAGGAGCAGGAAGCAGAAGCGACGCACGTCAGTCCCGGAAACGGAGGTCCAGCTCCCAGAGGCCGAAGACCGGGTCCGCCAGGCGGTAGACGCTCCAGTGGCTCAGGTAGAGCTGTCGGTCCCAGAAGCCATCGGCGTCCGAGACGGGGTCGGTCTGCTCGAACACGCCGAGCACCACGTCGAAGCCGTCGTCCCGGGGCCCAGCGGCCGTCCAGTTGGTGACCGCGAAGCCGAGCAGCTCGCCCGCGTTCTCGATGGGCGTGTGCCCCGGCTGGACCGGCCCCAGGTTGAACTGGGCGCGCCAGGCCTCCATGGGATCGCTGGACGTCATCCAGTCGTAGTCGTCGTCGAAGGCGGTGTTCTCGGCAGGGAAGAAGTCCAGGCCCATGAGGGCGATGCTGGCCGCGCCGCGGGCGCGCTCGTCGGCGCAGGTCGTCTCTTCGAGCTGCTGCGCGAAGGTGTAGTCCTCGGAGCAGCCGACGCAGCCGGTGTCGCCGGGACCGAGGTCCTCTTCGAGCCACCCGACGATGTTGTAGACGCCGTAGCAGCGGGCGGAGCCGTTGCCGTTCCAGTAGGTGATCGTCGCGGTGCCATCGAGCACCACGTCACGCTCGACGGGCGCGTCCTCGATGTCCGGCACGTTCTCGCTGTAGTCCAGCGGCTCGTACTGGCAACCCGCCAGCGCGAGGAGAAAGGCGCCGAGAATCAAGCAGTTCGATCGCACACCGGCCTCCGTTCGGGGGCGGACCCTAGCACAGGGCCCCAGCAGCTCGGCAGGGAAGGAATCGGCGCCGCAGAGGGGCTGGCCGAGCCCTCGAAGCCCCTAGCCGCCGATCATCTCCCGGGCCGCCTTGAGCAGCTCGAGGCGGTCGCGGGCCGAGGAGTCGTCGGGGTTGAACTTCAGGATGGCCTGGTACTCCTTGATGGCCTCGTCGAAGTTCTTCTCCTTCTCGTGGATGCGCGCGAGGTTGTATCGAACCTCGGTGTCCCGCGGGTCGGCGTCCAGGATGATGCGGTACTCGGCCTTCGCGGCGTCGTAGTCCCCGACCTTGTAGAAGGTGTAGCCGAGGTTGTAGGCCAGATCGAGGCTCTTCAGGCCGAGGGCCCGGGCCTGCGTGAACGAGGTCTTGGCGCCCTCGTAGTCGCGGTCGTCGAGCTGACGCTCACCCTTCTCGAAGTACTCCTTCTGGTCGCGCATCCGCTTGGCCTCGGCCTCGGCGGCGGCCTTGAGCTCCTGCTGCTCCTTCCCGATGGCGGCCTTGCTCACGTCGCTGCGGACGAAGGCGGAGTAGCCGACGAAGCTGATGCGCGCGTTGTCGCCGACCTGGAAGCGCGGCTCCTCGGTCGTCAGCGCCTTGACCGGGGCCAGGTTCGCGTAGGTGTTGAGCTTGCCGACGGGGATGAAGGACTGCTTCGACTGGTAGCCGCGGTCCCAGTCCTCGTAGGCGTCCGCGGTCCAGGCCTGCACCTCGTACTTGCGGCCGTAGAGCAGGCCGCCGTCGGCCTTGATCTGCATGTCCCAGATGGTCGCGTAGGTGTCGGTGAGGCGGGTGCCCGTGTCGATGACGTACTGCCAGATGAGGACGCGCTTGCCCTTCTCGGACACGCCCAGCGGGCGGTTCTCGGAGATGGACGTGAAGACGAACTTGCCGCCCCTCCGCTTGGAGTCGATCTGGATGTAGTCGAAGTACTCGCGCATCACCTGCGAATCCTCGATGCCCAGCTCCTGGCCGAGCAGGTTCTCGCAGGACGCGCAGTCGACGGAGACCTCGTACCAGTTGCCCGAGCTGCCATTGCGGGCGGGCTCCGGCTCCAGCTTGCGGGTCTCCTTCTTCTCCTCCTTCTTGACCTCCTCCTTTACCGTCTCGCCTTCGAAGGACCAGTCGTCGACGTCGTCCTCGTCGGAGCGCTTGATGTCGGGATTGCCCTCGTCGCCCTCGTCTTCCTCTTCACCCTCTTCCTCGTCCTGGGCGAGAGCGGCGGGCGCCACGAGAAGCAGCCCCAAGAGCAGGGCGAGGAGGCGGGCGATCCCGTGGGGGGAGTCAGCTGAGGTCCGGCGCATTGGTCGGTTACCCTTCGGGCAGTCTCGGATTCCGGAAGCACCCCGCCCAGAGAGGCTTGGTGCTGCCCAAAGATATTAAGGCCCGTCACCGTGTCAACCGCAGTCGCTTCGTTGGGGGAAGCGATCTGGGAGGTGTCGAGTGCCTGCATTCCGTAGGAGGTTGGACCGGTCGGGGCCTGTGAGCAGGTCAAGCGCCGCCTCACGGCTCCCCAACCGCCCACCTGGAACGAAGGATCGCGAAGCGCAGGATCGGCGAGCAAGCCGCGGCGATCCGACTACAATCCGCCGCCATGCTTTCCGAGCACCCTGACCAGACTCCCGGATCGCTCGACGACCCGGCCTTCGTGTCCTACCTGCTGCGGCACCTGCTCACGACGCGGGCCGTGGAGGAGCGATGCATCCTCAACGTGAAGCAGGGCATCCAGCCCAAGTTCTTCAGCGCCTGGGGCAACGAGGCAGGCTCCGTCGGCACCGCCGCGGCGCTTCAGCCGCAGGACGTGCTGGTGCCCATGCACCGCAGCCTGGGCGCACACCTGGTGCGCGGGCACAGCCTGCACGACATCTTCCTGCAGGCCTTTCTCAAGGCAGACGCGCACACACGGGGACGCGACACGGGCCTGCACCTGGGCCGCGAGCACACGAACATCATCGGGATGATCAGCCCGCTGGGTTCGATGAACGTCGTCGCGGGCGGCATCGCCTACGCCGAGCGCTACCTCGGCAACGACGCGGTGACGCTGACCTACATCGGCGACGGCGGCAGCAGCCTCGGCATCTTCCACGAGGCCCTGAACTTCATCGGCGTGCAGAAGCTGCCGGTGGTCACGGTCATCGAGAACAACCAGTGGGCCTACGGCACGCCGAACTCGCTGCAGTTCGCCTGCGAGACCCTCGCGTCGCGCGGCCCCGGCTACGGCATGCCCGGCATCCGCATCGACGGCACCGACCTCTGCGCTGTCTACGAAGCCACGCGCGAGGCGGTCGAGCGAGCCCGGAGCGGCGGAGGCCCCACCCTCATCGAGTCCATGACGATGCGGGTCCGCGGCCACGCCGAGCACGACAACCAGCACTACGTGCCCGATGGCCTGCTCGACGACTGGCACCAGCGGGACCCGGTGGACCGCTTCGTGGCCTGGGTGCGGCAGAGCGGTCTGCTGCCCGAGCTCGACATCGACGCCCTGAAGGCCGAGATCGCCCTGACGGTGCGGGACGCGGTGGACCGCGCCCGGGACATGCCCGAGCCGGATCCCGAGTCCGCCCTGCACGGGGTGTTCGCCGACGGCGTCGAGCTGCCGGTGCCCGACAACGGCTCCACGGTCACGCCCGCCTCCTCGATCGAGGTGGTGAGCGCTGGCGCCGCCGCCGGAGCCGCCGCGTCCGCTGGCGACAGCCCGGTCGAGATCCCCGAGCCGGGCTCGACGGTCAACTACCTCCAGGCCATCCGCGAGTGCCTCCGCTACCGCCTCAAGGGCGATCCGCGCGTCGTGATGATCGGCGAGGACATCGGCGGCATGGGCGGCGCCTTCCGAATCACGGAGGGCTTCCTGGGCGAGTTCGGCCGCGGCCGGATCATCGACACACCGATCGCCGAGGGCGCGATCATCGGCGGGGCCATCGGCATGGCGATCCGCGGCCTCATCCCCATCGGCGAGATGCAGTTCAGCGACTTCGTGGCCAGCGCCTTCAACGAGCTGGTCAACAACGCGGGCACCTT
>JAJDAI010001090.1 GCA_029261955.1 Deltaproteobacteria bacterium
CCACCAGCTCGAGCGCCTCCAGGTAGGCCCCGTACAGGTCGGTGGTGCCCCGACTCCCTCGGGCCAGTGCCGCGCTGAGGGCGCTCTGGAGCTGGACGGGGTCGCTCGTGAAGTCGCTGATCAGCTCCAGCTCGTCCGGCGCCCCGAACGCGATCAGGGCCACCTCGTGGTCCAGGGGCGCCCCCGGGTTCACGACGGTCGCGTCGATGTACGCGAGCGCGCCGTTGACGACGTCCTGCTCCGCGCCCGCCGCGAAGATCGACGACGAGAAGTCCAGGGCCAGGACCGAGAAGGCCTCGACCTGGTCGTTGGCGCCGACGTCGGAGGTCGCGTCGCCTTCGCTCGCGTCGCCGAAGGCCACGCCCGTCTCGTCGTTGATGATGGTGACGTCGGCGGGAGTCAGCGCCGCGATCGGGGTCCCGTCGCAGCCCATGGCGCGGAAGCCGAGCGCCACCCCGGCGGGAGGGACGATCTCCGTCTCGATCCGGTCCAGGCTGATGCAGTCGCCGGGAACCGCGTCGTCGTCGTCTGCCCCGTCGTCGTCGTCTGCCGCGTCGTCGTCGTCTGCCCCATCGTCGTCGTCGTCGTCGCCGTCGCCGACCCGCTCGATCTCGAGCCCGAAGGGTTCGGCGTACTCGCCCGCCCCATCGATCGCCAGGAAGTAGCGACCCGCCGGCAGCGCCTCGCGCAGCTCGGGGGGGGCGTCGACGGTGCCGCTGGCGCACGCGAAGACGGTCTCCGCCGCGTTCTCGCAGTCGGTGAAGAGAGACAGGACCAAGGGGAAGCCGCCCGGGGCGGTGTGCACGAGGAACAGGTACTCGCCCCCCTGCTCGATCTCGAACACCCCGATGAACTCGTTGCTCTCCTCCCCGCCGCAGCGGGTCGCGAGGCGGTTCGAGTTGTCGGGCTGGCCGTCGAAGGGCCCCTCGTCGACGAACTCCGTGACATCGGGCGCGTCGCAGACGTGGGCGGGCGCGCAGCCGACCAGCAGCAGGGCGGCGGCGGCGGATGAAGTGCGGGTCCAGTGCATGGAGACCTCCGTCGAGCAGCTGCCCCGCGAAGGGGCGAGGGGGGGCGAGCCGGTTCGCGGCCCGGTCGGCGTTCAGCCCGGAGGGGCAGCGCTGGAGCGCGTCCAGGTGGTTCCGTCGATCGTCACCTGGTTGTCGTCCGCCGACAGCGAGAACGGCGCGCTGTAGGGCGAGGGGGTGTCCTGCGCCGTGCCGCACAACACGGCGCTCGAGTAGGTCCAGGAGACCGTGCCCGACTGCGCGTCGGTCGTGGACCAGTCGAAGTCGTAGTAGTTGTCCGACTGGGCGCACTGGTTGGTGCAGTCGGGGATCCAGACACGTCCGCCCTGATCCGACCGGAACTGGATGATCTGGTGCTGGCCGCCGCAGTTGTTGGACGGCGGGGCGTCCCAGAGCCCGATCAGGGCGCTGTCCCCCGGCTGGACCGGCGGGCCCCAGGGACCCTCCATCGGGGCCGAGCCGAAGGTGTCGAGGATCCCCGACGCGTCGTAGCTGTCCTCTTCGTTGGTCAGGGTCATCCCCGAGACGTCCCAGGTCGCCTCGTGCGAGACGGTGTCGCCGAGGGTGACAGCGCCGTGGCTGACGAGGGACAGGGTCCCCGAGGCGATCCAGTCGCCGCCGCTGAAGTGGACCCGCACCTGCCTCGGCTCCAGGTCCTGGGGGTCGGCGAACTCGAACCCTTCGGGGTTGGGCACGATCTCGAGCACGCCGGGCGGCTCGGCGGCCCGGAGGCCGATGCTGAGCCAGTCGTCCTCCAGGTTGATCGCGCTGCCGAAGCCATCCGGTGGCGCGAACGCCTGGGTGACGCCGCGCCCCTCCGGCAGGACGAGGGACGTCACGCCGGTGAGTACGGGTTGCAGGTCCGCGCTGGGGCCGCTGGAGGCCTGCAGGACCATGCTGCCGTTCACCTCCCCGTCGTCGAACCGGATCCAGCCGCCGCCCGGCACGCCCGGCCACTGACCGCCGCTGAGCACGTCCATGCAGTCGGGGATGGTGGGGAAGGGGCCTGCGGAGAGCCAACGGTCCGCGGCGCACCCGGAGTCGCAGCGTCCCTCGATCCCCTCGGGGACCAGGTGGGCGCAGATGAACCAGCCGCCGTCGTCGTCGTCGTCGTCACCGTCGCCACTGCAGGCGGCGAGGAACGAGCAGTCCTCGTCGTCGCAGTCGGTGCTCCCGTCTCCGTCGTTGTCCCAGCCGTCCTCACACTCGGCGAGGTCGCCCGCCCCTTCGGGTGGGCCGGCGGCGCAGGAGAGCAGGAGCGGGAGCAGGAAGAGGGGTACACGTTGCACGATGACCTCGCGGTGGAGGGTTGCGGGTGGAGATGCCGGGCGGGCTCCGAGCCTGGGGGTCACAGGCCGGGCCGCCCGAGCAGGAGGTAGCTCAGGCCCGCGTCGGTTCCGCCCTGGTCCTGCCCGTTCGCGGCCACGAAGAGGTCGTTCAGACCGTCGTTGTCGACGTCCCCCACCCCCGCCACCGAGAGGCCCGCCCGGTCCTGGGGCAGATCGCCCAGGAGCTTCGCGTCCGCGGTCGCCAGGTCGATGTCGCCCGTCATGGGGCCCAGCACGAGGTAGGCCGCGCCGGCGCGGGTCCCACCCTCGTCGTTGTCCGGGG
>JAJDAI010000110.1 GCA_029261955.1 Deltaproteobacteria bacterium
CGTCGGAGATCAGGCAGGCCAGCGGGCCGACGTCCGTCAGGCAGTAGTCGAAGGCGCCGTCCCCGTTCAGGTCCCAGGTGGCGATGCCCATGCCCGAGATGGGCAGGTCTGCACCCAGCGCCTGCGCGTCGTCGGTCAGGCCGACCAGGCCGGCCTCGTCGGGGCCGTCGTTGCGGAAGAAGACGGAGGGAGGCATGCCCTCGTGGCCCCCCTCACTGGCGATGAAGACGTCCAGATCACCGTCCAGATCCCGGTCGGTGAGCGTGCCCACGAAGCTGGCTCCGGGATCGCCGTGCGGCACCAGCGAGTGGGTCTCTCGCCAGCCCTCGGCCCCCTCGTTGCTCAGCACGAGGTCCGGCGCGCCGCGCTCGATGCTGTCGCCCGAGGTCACGACCGCGAAGCCCGGCAGCACCAGGTCCAGGTCCGCGTCGCCGTCCACGTCCCCGACCATCAGGGTGGCGTACAGCACCGGGTTGCCCGGTGGGTTGGGGGAGGGGAGCACCGACTCGGGCTCGGCGAACTCCAGCCCCCCCAGGTTCCACGCGATCCCGGCCCGGCCCATCCCCGCGAAGAGGAGGTCGGGCAGCTCGTCTCCGTTCAGGTCGACGGCCCCCTGGGCCTGGACGAGGCTCATGGGCGTCTGCCCGCCTGCCCAGCTCTGCGGGATCCGAGCGAAGCGGGCGGCGCCGTCGTTCTCGTAGACGACCGGCTCGCCGTTGAACAGCAGGGACACGATGTCCAGGTCCCCGTCCGCGTCGAGGTCCTGCACGGTGATCGAGCCGCCGTAGGCCGAGGCCGGGAGGCCGAACTCGACGGGCGAGAAGTGGGGCACGTCGAGGCCGCGCTCGAGGCCGACCTCGGTGAAGCGATCGAAGCCTTCGTGGGGATCGGCGCAGTCCTCGATCGGGTCGATCGGGGCGATCGGGGGTTCGGGGGCGTCGGGGAGCGGGCTGCACCCCACCAGGGCGACCGCGACCAGGCCCTGCCAGAGGCTCGCGGCTGAGCAGGCCGAGCACCGCCAGGCGGATCGCCGCATCCGACTCGAACACCGATGCACCAGAAGCTCCCCTGCGACCCCCCGGCCGCGCCTCGAACGATCGTCACGCCGGCCCTCACCGACGTCCAGATCGACCTCACGGGATCCAGCTTGCATCAGCCTCCTCGGCCTGTCCCGGGCTTTCTTCGAGGGCTGCGCGGCCCGACCCGCGCCCGTTCCGATCTACAGTGCCGCCTCGCACCAGGAGGAGCCCCGATGGCCGGCGAGACCGAGCTGAACTACACCCTGCCGCCCGAGGCCTACGAGCCGACCCCCGAGGGGAGCAGCTACCCGCCGGTGGTGCCCGCCTCGGCGGAGCTGCCCGAGTTCACCGCCAAGGCGATCGTCGTCGGCGTGCTGGTCGGGGTGGTCTTCGGAGCCGCGAACGCCTACCTCGGTCTGAAGGTCGGCCTGACGGTCTCGGCGTCGATCCCCGGCGCGGTCATCGGCGTCGCGATCTTCAAGGCGCTGCGGACCGGCACGCTGCTCGAGACGAACATCGTCCAGACCATCGGCTCCGCTGGTGAGTCCCTGGCCGCGGGCGTCATCTTCACGCTGCCCGTGCTGTTCCTCTGGAACGAGTCGCCCGGCTTCTTCCCGATCTTCCCGCTCGCGCTGCTCGGCGGCCTGCTGGGCGTGCTGTTCATGGTGCCGCTGCGCCGCTTCCTCATCGTGCGCGAGCACGGGAACCTCACCTACCCCGAAGGCACGGCCTGCGCGGAGGTCCAGGTGGCGGCCCAGGCCGGCGGATCGCAGGCGAAGATGCTCTTCCTGGGCATGGGCGTCGGCGGCCTCTACCAGGGGATGATGAAGCTGGCGGGGCTCTGGCCCGAAGAGCCGGACATCCCCATCGACGCCGGCTCCTACCGCACCTCGGTGGGTGGCTCGCTGACCCCCGAGCTGCTCGGTGTCGGCTACATCATCGGCCCCAAGGTGTCCGCGGTGATGTTGGCTGGCGGCTCGGTCGGCTGGCTGGTGATCATCCCGCTCATCTACCTCTTCGGCGGCTCGGTCACGTCGCCCATCGCGCCCGAGACCACGGCGCTCATCCCGGACATGGACCACTGGACCATCTGGTCCCGCTACCTGCGCTACATCGGCGCCGGCGCGGTGGCCTTCGGTGGCCTGTTCACCCTCGTGAAGAGCGCGCCCACGCTCGTCGAGTCCTTTCGACTTGGCCTGACGGCCCTCAAGGGAAAAGTGGGCGGCGCCGTGCCCCGCACCGAGCGCGAGCTGCCCCTGACCTGGGTCGGCGGCGGCCTGGCGCTCGTCGCGCTGCTGGCCTCCTTCCTGCCGCTGATGCAGTGGACGCCCGAGGGCGCCTCGGAGCCCTCGACCGGCTTCATCGGGCCGCTGGCTGGCGTGGCCGTCGTGATCTTCGCCTTCTTCTTCGTGACGGTGTCCTCGCGCATCGTCGGCCTCATCGGCAGCAGCTCGAACCCCATCTCGGGCATGACGATCGCGACCGTGCTCGTCTGCGCGCTCATCTTCGGCGGCAACTACGCGCCGGAGCAGGCGAAGGTCGCGGTGCTGACGATCGGCTCGCTGGTCTGCATCGCCGCCGCCATCGCGGGCGACACCAGCCAGGACCTGAAGACGGGCTTCCTGGTCGGCGCGACGCCG
>JAJDAI010001091.1 GCA_029261955.1 Deltaproteobacteria bacterium
CACTTCTACCCGAAGGTGCTCAACGCTCACCTGCACCCGCTCGTGCGATCGTTCATGAACCTGTCGAACGCCCGCATCATCGAGCGCTACGCCCACCTGCACCCTGAGGTCCGCCCCGACGCCGTGCGCGAGGCCCTGCTGCGCCCCACGAAGACCTTCCGCTGGGGAGGCGCCGACCTGTTCCACGTCGCGACCGAGCGCGGACGCCAGATGGTCGTCATCGAGACCAACTCCTGCCCCTCCGGCCAGAAGTCCATGCCGCGCTACGAGGAGGAGGCGGAGATGGCCGGCTACCAGCGCCTGCTGGAGCGGACCTTCCTGCCGATGCTGAAGCGGCGCACGCTGCCGCCGGGCGGCCTCGCGGTGCTCTACGACAAGAACCCCATGGAGACGACGGGCTACGCCGCCGCGATCGCCGAGCTGACCGGCGAGCCCGTGGCGCTGGTGCGCTGGGACGTCGACGACCCCGACCCGGCGGCGCGCTTCGATGACAGCGGCGTGCTGGAGATCCGCGAGAACGGCGAGTGGCGGCCCATCCGCGCGGCCTTCCGCTACGTCACCCAGCGCCCCTGGACGCGCATCCCGCCGGTGACCCGCACCCCCCTCCTCAACCCGGTGCTGGCCTGCCTCGCTGGGGGCCGGAACAAGCTGCTCGCCTCGAAGGCCTACGACCTGCACAACGCCAAGCTCGAAGGCACCGGCCTGCAGATCCGCACCCCGGAGACCATCTGGGACGTCTCCGCCGAAGAGGTCCCCCTCTGGGTGGCCCGCATGGGCGGCGCGGCGGTGGTCAAGAACCCCTACAGCAACGCTGGACAGGGCGTCTGGACCATCACCAGCCCCGACGAGCTCGACGCCTTCATGGCGCTGGAGCAGCGCTACGACCGCTTCATCGTGCAGGCGCTCATCGGCAACTCCTCCTGGAGCAGCCGCGGCAAGGCCGGCCGGCTCTACCACGTGGGCACCATGCCGGACCGACACTGCCGCATCCACGTCGCGGACGTGCGCTTCATGGTCGCCTCGTCGGCCGAGGGCTTCTACCCGGTCGCGGTCTACGCGCGCCGCGCACGCTCCCCGCTGTCGCAGACCCTGGACGCCGGGACCTCGTCCTGGGACCAGCTGGGCACGAACCTCTCCGGCAAGGCGGCGGACGGCTCCTGGACGAGCGACACCAACCGCCTGCTCCTCATGGACGCCCGCGACTTCAACCGCCTGGGCCTGGGCCTGGACGAGCTGATCGAGGGCTACGTGCAGACCGTGCTGTCGGTGCAGGCCATCGACGGGATGTGCTCGACGCTGCTGAACAGCAAGGGGCGCTTCCGTCGGCGGCTCTTCGGATCCCTGAACCCCGACGCGGCGCTGCTCGACGAGATCTGCCGCGTGGGAGCCCGCAAGTGAACGTCCTGCACACCGACCGCCTCGACATCGAGTCCCTGCCCCGGGGCGCCGTCAGCCGCGTCGCCCTGGAGCTCGTGGAGAACGCCCTGGGCGGCGCGATCCGCCTCCCGATCCTGGTGGCTCGAGGGGCGCGGCCGGGGCCGGTCTTCGGCCTCACCGCGGCCCTGCACGGAAACGAGCTGAACGGCATCCCGGTGCTCCACCGCCTCTTCGATCGGATCGACACGACGAAGCTGCGGGGCTCCGTCGTCGGCGTCGTGGTCGCGAACATCCCCGGCTTCCTGCTGCACCAGCGGGAGTTCCTGGACGGCCGCGACCTGAACCACCTCATGCCCGGCAAGCCTGACGGCAGCGTCTCCGAGCTGTACGCGCACCGGCTGATCGAGCGCGTGGTGAGGCACTTCGACTTCCTGGTGGACCTGCACACCGCGAGCTTCGGGCGCGTCAACAGCCTCTACATCCGCACCAACCTGGACCACGAGGTGTCCGGAATGATGGCACGGCGCCTGCGGCCCCAGATCCTGCTGCACAACCCACCCTCGGACCGCACGCTGCGCGGCACGGCGATGGAGCTGGGCATCCCGGCGGTGACGCTGGAGATCGGCAACCCCCACCGCTTCCAGAGGCGCTACATCCAGGCCTCGCTGGTCGGGCTGCGCGGGCTCATGGGGGAGCTGGGGCTGCTGCCGAAGCGCAAGATCGCCGAGGGGCCCTCGCCGGTGGTCTGCCGCTCGTCCGAGTGGCTCTACACCGACCGTGGGGGCTTCCTGCAGCTCGGGCCCGACGTCACCGAATTCGTGGCCGAGGGGGACAGCGTCGCTCGGCTGACGAACGCCTACGGGGATCTGGTGACCGAGTACCGCGCTCCTCGGGCCGGCATCGTCATCGGGCACTCCGTCGAGCCGGTCGGCCAGGCCGGGGCCCGGATTCTGCATCTGGGACACACCAAGAGCGGGCCCGACCGGCTCGTCAAGGAGCTCTGAGGTGCGCCTCACGATCCTGGTGAACGCCATCGACGACCTCGTGGCCCGGCGGGCGACGACGCTGCTGGCCACCACGGCGCTGAGCCGGGGCCACGACGTGCGCTTCGCGGGGGTGCGCGACGTGGGCTGGAGCGGGGCGCGCCTCATGCTCACGGAGCGGACCCTGGTGGATCGGGGGAGCGCCGAGGCCAGCATCGCCGCCACCCGGGCGCAGCCGGCGGAGACGAGGTCCGCGGCCGCGGGCGATGTCGTGCTCATCCGCACCAACCCCGGGCGGGACGCGGCCCATCGCGGGCACCACGACGCCGCGCTGGGCATGCTCGAGCTGGCGCGGAGCCGCGGGGTGCGCGTGCTGAACGACCCGGCCTACCTGCGGACGGCCAGCTCGAAGCTGCTCTGCCTGGAGCTGCCCGAGGCCATCCAGCCGATCTCCCTGGTCAGCAGTCAGGCGTCGGAGGTGGCGGCCTTCGTGCGCGGCTCTGGGGGGCGCTGCGTGCTCAAGCCGCTCGTGGGCTCCCGAGGGGACGGGGTGCAGCTGGTCGCCGCGGATGGGATCCCGGCGCTCGGGGTGGGCCTGGACGAAGCGATCGCGGTGCTGCTCCCCGACGGCCCGGTGCTGGCGCAGCACTACGTGCCGGGCGCGGAGCGGGGAGACACGCGCGTGATCCTCGTCGACGGCGAGCCACTGGAGGTGGGCGGCAAGCTCGCCGCGGCGCGGCGCGTGCCCCCGCCGAGCGACTTCCGCAGCAACATCCACATCGGCGCCACGGCGGAGCCAGCGGTCTGGACCCCCTCGTTGAGGCGAGCCGTGGGCATCGCAGGGCCCTGGCTGCGGCGCGCGGGGCTGTGGCTGGCGGGGCTCGACGTGATCGGGGACCGCGTCATCGAGGTCAACGTCTTCTCACCCGGCGGCTTGGGCTCCGCGAGCGAGTTCGAGGAGGTGAACTTCGCCGAAGCGGTGATCGTGCGGCTGGAGCGCCGGCTGCCCCGGTGAGGGGCGAAGCAGAAACGAGCACCCCGGTGTCAGGCACCGATGTGCTCACTTTTCGGCGCGGCCGTCGACGAACAGCTCGAAGCGCGCCGGCTTGCTGGCGGTCTGCATGCCCATCGTCTTGAAGCGGGCGCTGGCACCGGGCTGCAGCGACTCGGCCTTCGCGTAGCCCTCGCTGATGCCGACGAGCTTGTCGTCCACGTCCCAGGCCTGCACCTCGACCTTCACGAACTTCGCCGCCGCCGGGCCGTCGTTGAAGACCTTGCCCTGGGCTTCCCAAGCGCCGTAGTCGGTCGCGCTCGGCGCCCCGCTCTCGATGCGCAGGCCCTCGGCGCGTGCGGGCAGGTAGCTCGGCTTCTTCGCGACGAGCTCGTAGGCCACCGAAGCGAAGGCAGGCGGGTCCTGGATGAGCAGGACGAGCGGGCTCGCCTCGTTCGGGGCGAGCACGTCGCGCTTGCTGTAGCCGTTGGCGGTCGTGAGCTCGGCCCCCGCGCTGTCCTGCAGCACCGCGATGATCTCCACCTTGCCCAGGGGGAAGGGCGAGGTGTTGGTCACCAGGCCGAGGACCCAGAGCGAGCCGTCGCTCCCGCTGCGGCGGCTGTGCTCGGCGAAGCTGGCCGTGGCTGCGACGGGCACGGGCGTCGCCGTCTCCACGGGCTTGAGCGAGGTCGAAGCGAGCGGCTCGACGAGGCGGACCTCCGCCGGCGGCACCGGCTCGGGACGCATGGGCTCGGGGCTCGAGCGAAAGGCCAGGACCACACCGAGGCCGGCAGCTACGAGGAACCCGATCAGCAGGGCGGCGAGGGCGGCGGGCGGGCGGGCCTCCCGCTCCTTCAGGGTGTGGGCCTGCCCGCGGCGGTCCAGCTTGAACTTCACGCCGCAGTAGGCGCAGGCGCCGAAGCCCGCGGGGTCGGAGGGGCCCGGATCGGAGGCACCGCAGGCAGGACAGACGAGGGCTCGATGCATGCGGTGAGACTAGCGGTTCGCGGCGGCGGACTGCGCCGACCTGCATCCCGCCGCCTCACCGCCTGGGAGCGGACGGGCTGAGTGGGGTCAGACACCACTCAGCCCACGGTGGGATCAGCTGCTCTCCTCGCGGACCCAGCTGACGTAGGCGGCGAGGGAGCCGGCCTCGTCGATGGGGATCGCCAGGATCTCGGGCAGCTCGTAGGGGTGCAGCTCGAGCAGGCGGGCCTTGAGGGCTTCCACCCCGTCGGCGCGCACCTTGATGAGCGCGGTGACCTCGGGGTCGCGGCAGGTCTCGCCCTTCCAGCGGTAGACCGAGGTGACCGGGAGCAGGTTCACGCAGGCGGCGAGGCGCTCC
>JAJDAI010001092.1 GCA_029261955.1 Deltaproteobacteria bacterium
GGCCCCTCGGTGCCGATGTTGGAGTCCGAGCGCGACACCCTGCTCCGCTACGTGCAGGGCGGCGGCTCCCTCTTCCTGCTGCTGGACCCCGAGCAGGAGCGCGACCTCCAGATGGCCCCGCTGCTCGCCGAGCTGGGCCTCAGCCTGGACTCGACGGTGCTCGGGCACGACACGAAGTTCGTCAACTACAAGCGGGCGCAGACCGACCGCGCCTTCCTGGCGACCAACCGCTTCACCAGCCACGAGTCGACGCCGAACCTGTCGAAGGCGAGTTCGCGGGTGGCGGCGCTGTTCAACCGCTCCGGATCGCTCGAGAAGCTCGAGGGCCTGCCGGACAAGGACGCGGGCGGCCCCGACGTGCAGTTCACGGTCCGCTCCATGAGCGGCACCTTCAAGGACCTCGACGGGAACTTCAGCTTCGACGAGGGCGAGCCCAAGAAGGTCTGGCAGCTCGTCGCCGCCGTGCAGCTGCCCGGCAGCGAGGACGCCGCGGGCGGGCGCGCCATCGTCACCGCGGACGCCGACGCCATCGCCGACTACGTCATCGGATCCAGCCAGGGCAACCAGCAGTTCCTCGTGGACGGGCTGCGCTGGCTCGAAGGCGCGGTGCAGCTCGCCGGTGAGGTCGCCGAGATCGAGGATGTGCGCATCCTGCACACCCAGGACGAGGACAAGCTCTGGTTCTGGGCCACCACCGCGGGCATGCCGCTGCTGATCCTGGCCTTCGGCTTCGGGATGGGTCGGCTGCGCAGGAGGACGGGGACGTGAAGCCTCAAGAGACGTGGATCTACGCGGTCCTGCTGCTGATCGCGGTGGGCATCTCCTGGTCGTCCTGGACGACGGAGGAGGTCGAGACCAAGACGAGCGCCGAGGTCTTCGACCCGGGCGGCTCGCTGACGGCCATCCGCTGGGACGGTGAGAAGAACGTCGCCGAGCTGGTGATCGAGGGCAAGGGCGACGATCGCTCGGTCTGGGTCAAGGCCGGACGCAAGGAGCGCATCGTGCAGCCGAAGGGCGACGACGACGACTCCGCGGCCGACGACGACGACTCCGCGGCCGACGACGACGACTCCGCGAAGGCGACGAAGCCGAAGCCGGAGCCGAGCTACGGCGAAGCGAAGATCAAGGAGTTCCCCGGCAACGACCAGGCGACGAAGCTGGTGGACAGCTTCAGCCCGCTCAAGGCGCTGCGGCAGTTCGGGAAGCTCGACGCCGACACGCTCGCCGGCATGGGCCTGGACGAGCCCGGCGCGGTGCTGGTGGTCGAGGGCGCCAGCCGCTCCGTGGAGCTGGCCGTGGGGAGCAAGGCCTACGGCAGCTCCGACACCTACGTCATGGATCGGGCGAGCAACACCGTCTACCTGATCTCCAGCAAGGTCGTGGGCCCGCTCCGTGGCGCCGAGTCCCGGCTCATCGAGCGCAACCTCCACCCCTTCGAGGCCACCGAGGTGGCGACGGCGACGGTGCGGGCCGCCTCGGGCCAGGAGGTGGCGGCGAGCCACGAGGGTCGGCACGACAAGGACAACGCCTTCTGGGCCGACCCGGCCGACCTCAGCACCGTGGACACGGGCCTCGACGCGTTCCTCGACACCGTCTTCCAGGTCCGGGCGAGCACCTACCTGGCCGAAGACGAGCGGGTGGGTGAGGCCGACGTCGAGCCGCTCTTCCAGGTCGCCTTCCAGGGCGACGCGGGGGCGCTGGGCAAGCTCGAGCTGGCCCGGGTCGTGGACGCCGAGCGCAGCAAGGGCGACGAGCCCGTCTACGACTACTACGCGCGGGCCGACCGCACGCGCGGCCAGTGGGTCAAGGTCAGCCGCTCCAGCGGAACCGAGCTGGCCGACGCGATGGCCGGCCTGTTCGGCTCCTGAGCCGCAGCCCCTGAGCCCTGCTCAACGGCAGCAGCGGCTGCCGGGGTCCGGCGCGAAGCCGCTGGCCTGCTCGCGGCGCTCCAGGTCGTAGCGGGGGCGCGGCGGGGACAGCACGCCCAGCTCGACCAGCTCGTTGCGGAAGCCGTAGCGCACCGCGACGGTGCCGACGGGGCTCGGGTCCAGGTCGAACTCCGTCCAGACCACCTCATTGCGCACCTTGCGGCCGCTGCCGGTGGCGGCGCGCTCCTTCTTGGGGGGCCGGCGCGCGGAGCTGCGGCTCGAGGCCCCAGCGGACCGGTCGGCGGCGGTGGCCGAGGGCTCCTGGGCTGCGGGGGAGCGCTCGCTCTTGCCCCGGCGCGGGGAGGCTGCCTCCTCGGACTCGACCGCCGCGGCGTCCTCATCGTAGGAGTCGTAGCGCGGGCCCGAGCCCGCGCGGGAGCCCAGGCGGTTGCCGTCCCGGTTGCGGCTCACGCGGGGCTTCTCGCAGCAGAACTCACGCTCCCCGAAGACCGCGGCGCTGATGACCCCCAGGTTGCGGGTGTCGCCCACCCAGGCGCCGTAGCTGCGCTCCTCGCTCGTGAAGACGAAGCGCCGCGCCTTGGCTGAGCTGACCTGCCAGCCGGTGACGTCCACGACCTCGTAGGGCCCGAGCACCCACTTGGCTGCCTCGACCGCCGAGCCGTGCGTGCCGTCGATGGTGTTCAGGCCGTCGACCGCGAGGGCCACGGCGACCCGCTCGGGGCCGTCGTTGGAGAGGCGGATGCTGTAGGTCTTGCCGCGCCGAGCCTCGACATAGATCCGTTCGTTGGCGTAGTACTCGCGGGCCAGCTTGCCGTCGACGAGCACGTCGACGCGCACGCCCGGCACCCCGGCTGCTTCGGCTTCGGCCGGGCCGAGCGAGGAGCCGCCCGCCAGCAGGAGCGGGACGGCGAGGAACGCGGAGAGAAAGGTGGTTCGATTCAACATGGGCGCACACTCCTTTGCGGGGGGACCGGCCGGTAGGACACGGCTGCGCGGACCGGGTTCCCGACTTTCTGTGCTGGCCGCGCTCTTGCTCGTGGCCTGCGACCCCTGCGCGGACCTGGCCTGCGAGCCGGGCACCTGCCCTGCCCTCGCCGAGGCGGCGGGGCCCGAGGGGCTGCTGACGGTCCAGCTCGCCTCGGTTCGCCGCCTGGCCGATGCCCACCACATGGACACGGCGACCGGCACCCGCCGCATCCGCGTGGCCGACGGCCGGACCGTGGGCGTCGTGTCCGTGCCCGCTCCGCTCGGCATGCACCCGGTGGAAGGTCAGCCGCAGCGGATCCGCATCACCTCGACGACGCCGATGCGCGTGTTCGAGGCCCCCGAGCGGCCACGCCCCGACCAGATGAAGGACGTGGGCTCGCTCGTGGTGGTGTGGCGGATCGAGGCCGGCATCGAGGTGGGCCGCTCCGCCGGCTCCTTCGTGGTGAAGACCGCGCTGCTCGGGGACGCGAAGCCCGACGTTCGCCTCACCGACGGGCAGCGTGAGCTGGCCGGGAGCCTCAGCCCCGCCCAGATCGAGGCCGCCCTCGACATGGCCCGCGGCCTCGCCGAGCGGCAGGCCCTGACCGCCGCCGCCGAGGGGCAGCTCCTGCAGCTGCGCCCCTGGGCGGGGGTCGCGGGAGCCGAGCAGCTGGCCCACGTGGAGCCCCACCTCGAGGGCGGCATGCTCCAGCTTCGCTTGCGGCCCGGCAGCCCCACGGGGACGCCGCTCGACCCCAGCCCCCGCCAACTCCAGCCGGGTCTGGAGCAGGCGGCGACGCTCGCGCTCTCGCCCTCGTGGGTGGCGGCGCTGGCGAGCGTGGATGAGACCGCGTCCCGCCGCGTGGTGCTCGCGGACGGCGTGCCCTACCGGGTTTCGGCCCGATCCGAGGGCCTGGACATGCGCCAGTGGTCCCTGGTCGCACACGGGCGCGCGGCAGACACCTGCGGCTGGGTCGACCTGTCCCTGCCCTCCACCGTGGGTCGCACCCCGGCCGGCTGGGGCCTGGCGGCCCAGGCTGCCCCGATCCGGGTCGCCTCGGGGGGCGCGGCGCCCGAGGCCCTCGATCGCCTCGTGGGCGAGCGCGTGCACGAGCGGGTCAGCGCGGTGCTGGCCCACCCGCTGCTGCGCGGGCCGCTCCAGGAACGCTTCCAGACGGTGATCGGGCGCACGGACGCCGGCGCCCTGCTTCAGGACCTCACGGTGATCCCGGGATCGTCGGTGCCAGCGCGGGCTCCACGGGTTCCGGCGGCGCCACCGGCGGACTGACCTGGGCCTCGAGCCAGGACGCGATGTCCGGGAAGAGCTCGTCCACCACGAAGTCCCCGACCAGCAGGTCGCCGTGGCCGTAGTCGTGGCGGTGCCCCCAGCCCTGCCCCATCACCAGCCAGCTCTTGTCGGTCGAGGCGAGCCCGTCGTAGCCCGCCCGCACGGCCCAGGGCGGCACGATGTGGTCGACGCGGCCCGCCACGACCAACGCGGGTTGGGTCACCTTCGCCAGCCCCGCCGTGTAGTCCACGCGTCCGTCGAGGCTGGTCACGCGTCCGCCGGTCATCCAGCCGAGGTACTGCTTCGTCATGCCGCGCCCGATGTTCTCCATGCCGAGGCCCACGAATTCCACGAGGGTCGGCACGTCGACGTTGTCGAGGTTGTAGACGGCGTGCAGCAAGGGGTCGTCGGGCGCCATGTCGAGCAGCGGCAGCGCCGCCTTGGCAGCCCCGCGGGTGGGGACCTGGCCGGAGCGGGGCAGCAGCCCCGTGTTCTTCTCGGCCTTCTGCGCGAGGCGGTTCGGGTGCGGGAAGGCCCCGGGGGCGCCGATGGTGATCAGCCCGGCGATCTGGTGGCTGCGCGGACCCTGCGCCGCGATGTAGCCCAGGGCCCCGCCGAGCGAGTGCCCCAGCCAATAGAGCTGGTCACGCCCGCTCTCCTTCAGGACCAGGTCCATCACGGCCGGCACGTCGTAGGCCGCGATGTCGTCCACGGACCAGGCACCGGCGCGCCAGGTGGCCTTGTCCGGCGCCTGCGAGCTGCGGTCTCCCCGGTACTCCGGCACCCACACGTCGAAGCCGCGGCTGGCCAGGAAGCTGACCAGGTCGCTGCCGTCGGTCATGTAGTTGTATCGGTTGACCGAGGTGCCGTGGATCAGCAGGACCGGCGTGCCGTGGTGCGGCAAGCCCGCGGTCGCGGGGTCCGGGGGGGCGTGGAAGACCGCGAGGCTCCAGCCGTCGGCCGTGCTCACCCGGGCGCCGAAGAAGGGCAGCTCCTCGACGTTCTTCGTCGGCACGGTCGCGCAGCCGGCGAGCAGCAGCGCGAAGCAGAGCGCACCGAAGCGGCGCAGGGCAGGACTCACGGCGCTCACGGCAGCGTCTCCCGTCCCTGAAGCCAGGCGGTGAGGAGCTCGTCCACGTCCCGGGCCGCGTGCCGCGACAGCAGCATGCCGAGGTGGCCGTACTCCTCGCGGTCGCCGTTGATGCGCGACAGCAGGTGCCACTGCGCGCCCACCTTCGCGTCCAGGCGATCGAGCGCAGGCAGCACCTGCTCGGGCGGGGCCACCGCGTCGCTCGCGCCGGAGACCAGCAAGGCGGGGCCCTGCACGTTGGCGTAGCCGATCTCGTAGTCGACCCAGCCCGCGCGATCGGTCACCCGGCCCTGGCGCATCCAGCGTTCGAGGTCCTCCAGCACCGCGGCGGGGGGGCGTCGGCTGATCTTGTCGCGGTGCAGGAACTCCAGGGACTCCGCGGGGGTGCCGACGACGCGAACGCCCCGCGGCACCGAGGAGTTGCGGGCGCCCAGAGCGCCGCGCAGGCCGGTGAAGAGGAGGCGTTGAACGAGGTCGGGCAGCGGGCCGCCGCCGTCCTTCCAGCTCTGCACCCAGCGCTTCAGCTCGGGGGACGGGAGGCTCCAGTCGAAGCGGGTCCCCAGCGCGGCCCAGCGCGTCGGCGGCGGGTTGCCCGAGGGCCGAGCGGCGGCAGCGAGGGGCAGCAGGCCGCAGACCCCGTGCCCGACCCAGGTGATGCGGTCGTGCCCGCTGGCCTCGGCCAGGCGCTTCAGGAGCCAGGGGTAGACGTCGCGCACGACCCCGTCGAAGCCCTCGGCGGCGGCGGTGGGCGTGGACCAGGGGTCGACCAGGTAGACCTTCCAGTTGCCGCGAGCGAGGTGGCCCGCGAGGCCCTCGCCGTCCCGCGCGAGGAAGACTTCGGGGCGCTCGCCGATGTCCGGGCAGAGCGCGATGACCTCGGCCTCGTAGCCGCTCGGCGTGCCCCGGACGACCGGCTTGGGCTCGGGGCGGTCGCTCGCGGCGGCGCCAGAGAACGCGAAGAGCATCAGGAGGGTGGAGAACGAGGCAAATCCACACCGAACAGACGCTCGATGCGTCGCCCTGTTGTGGTATGAATCGCCGTCGGTCGGGGACCCGTTCCGCTTCCGATTCCAGCCCATGCAGCAGTCCTTCTTGTTCCAGACTCGCCCGGACCCCATCCGGGAGGAGCCCGCGCGTTCGCCGGACTCGACTGAGGCCAAGGCCCCAGCCGAAGAGTCCCCTGTCGACGCTGCGCCGACGCCGGTCGAAGCCGGCCCCCCTGCCCCTGCCCGCGAGCAGCCTTCGCCGCCGCAGGCCCCCGCTCCGTCTGAGGAGCTGGCCGCCACCGAAGCCCCCTCCCAGGAGCCGGCCGCAGCCGAAGACGAGACCGACGATCTGC
>JAJDAI010001093.1 GCA_029261955.1 Deltaproteobacteria bacterium
CGCTCAGGACGACCTTGTCGTCGAAGGCGCGGCTCAGTCCGCGGGCGTCGAGCAGGGATGAGGACACCGCGCAGCCGTTGATGGGCCGCGCGGCGCCCTCCCTGCTCCCCGGCTCAGAGGTCCACGTGGAAGACGCAAGCATCGTCGCCATTGGCGTTGCAGTGGGTTTCGGTGGCGATGGCGGGCTTGCCGGTGAAGCCTTCGACCACGGACGCGATGAAGCCGCCCTCGAAGTGGCAGATCTTCTTGCCCATGGGCTCGGCGCCGGCGCAGGTGACGCACTCGTCGACGCGGAGCGTGAGCCCGCTGTCGGTGAGGCTGCCCGGAACCAGCGAGATGACGCCGATGCCCAGGACCTTGGAGGTCTCGACCACGCCGCCCAGGAAGGCGCCCAGGTCGCCGTTGGCCTTCGCCGCGATGTCCTTGCCGATGGGCGCGCCGACGGTCCGTCCCGCGCTGTAGACCAGCGTGCTGGCGTCGCCGATGGCCGCGTCGAGCCCCGTCATCATCCCGTTGACACGCAGGGCGCGGAAGAGGGCGACGGGCACGGTGGCGCCGAGGTGGGGGCGCGCCGTGTCGATCGGATCCGAGGTGGAAGGCATGGGGGTGTCGGCAGTCTTGGTGTGCTGCATGGGGGCTCCTCGTTGGTGTCCCGGCAACCTAGACGGCGGACCTCGGGGTCTGGGGGGACCCCTGGGGGGCGTGGGCGTGACATCCGTCAAGACGCCCCGTCGCGGCCGTCAAGGCGCAGGCGGATCTCCCTGTGATGCTGTGGGTCCCGGCTGAAGCCCGGGCGTGAGGATGCCGCCGCGGCGCGGCTCGTTGGGTCGGCCTGCGGCGCGGAGGCTCAGGCGGGGCCGAGGGCTCCGGGGTGGCCGCCGGGGTGGCCGCCGGTCGTCACGCCGGGGCGCAGCGCCGCGATCCGGTCCGGGTGGATCTGCCCGGGCTTCCAGGCGCACCAGGGGTCCTCGGCGAAGATGTTGCCGGTCAGCGCGAAGGCGCGGGACCGCGATCCGCCGCAGGTCGCCGCGAACTCACAGCGCCCGCAGCGGCCCTCGAGCTTGCTCGGGTCCCGCAGGGAGCGGAACAGCTCCGAGTCGCGGTACAGCGCGGCCAGGGGCTCGTTGCGGATGTTACCGGCGCTCACGGGCAGGAAGCCCGAGGGCATGACCTCGCCCACGTGGTCCACGAAGCAGAAGCCGCGGCCGGCGTTCACGGCGCTCGGCGCGTGGCCGATGCTCTGGCGCGGGCCCGTGGGGCGTTCGAGCAGCCGCTGGATGTTGGCCGAGGCGTCGCCGTCGCCCGCGTCCCCGGTGAGCTGCTTCACCGTCACGAAGCGCCGGTAGTGCGGGGCCTCGGCGACCTTCACCACGAAGTCCACGTTGTTGGCGACCTCGTAGAGCTGCTCGAACAGCCCCTCCAGCTCGCCGCCGCCCAGCTCGCCGGCGGTCTTGCCGCGGCCGACCGGGACCAGCACGAAGACCTCCCAGAAGGACACGCCCAGCTCCTTGACCAGGGCCGCCATGGGCTCCACGTCGCCGCGGTTCCAGGGCCCGAGCACGGAGTTGATCTGCAGCGGGATGCCGAGCTCGCGCACGGTGCGTGCGCCCTCCATCGTCCGCGCGAAGGAGCCGGGCACGCCGCGGAAGTCGTCGTGCACGGACGCGGTCGGGGCATCCAGCGAGAAGGCGATCTGCGCGACGCCCGCGTCCTTCAGGGACTCGAGCCGCTCGCGGGTCAGGCGCTCGGTGGCGGCGGGGATGGTCGCCATGCGCAGGCCCTTCGAGACGCCGTGGCGGATCAGCTCCTCGAGGTCCTCGCGCTGGAGCGGATCGCCGCCCGTCAGCACGCAGATGGGCGTGCCCATCTCGGCGACCTGGGTCAGGAGGTCCTTGCCCGCCTCGGTGTCCAGCTCGCGCGGATCCCGGCGATCGATCGCCTCCGCGCGGCAGTGCGAACAGGCGAGGGCGCAGGCCCGCGTCGCCTCCCAGATGACCAGGAAGGGCGCGACATCGAAGCTGGGAACGGTGGGTCTTCTCATAGTGGAACCAGACTGCGCCGGACGGCGGCGCGTGACCCTGAGCACCGTCATTCTTCCTGTGCGATTTGCCAACCTTTTTTTCGGGGCAGGGCCGGGGACCCTGCCGGAGCGGGCCCCTCCTCGGCGCCGGGCCCGACGCTCGCTAGACTGAGCCGGCTGGCGGCGTGCCGGCGGGGGGACGCAGCTTGGCCGAGCAATGGACGAGCCGGGGCGCCGAGCGACAGCCGGCCAAGGCCCCGCCGCAGGTGAGCAGCCGCGCCGCGCTCTACGTGCTGCTGGGCCTCGGTGGCGTGATCGTCCTGGCCTGCGGTGGCTTCGGGCTGGCGATCTACATGCTGGTCAGCAACACGCCGGAGGTTCACCCCGAATACCGCGAAGGCCTGGTGAACGTCTTCGACGTCGCTGACTGGGCGGAGGCCGAGGAGCCGCCGAACCCCGCCTTCGAGAACTTCACCATCGGGCCGGACATCCTCGGGCTTCGCGAGTGGAGCTACGAGTACGACGAGCCCGAGGGCACGCCCATCACCTACTTCGTCAGCAGCGCGCGCACCGACGCGGCCAGCGCCTCGAGGGCTCGCTCGGAGTTCCGCAAGACGAAGACCGCCACGCTGATGGGGGTGCGCATCGGCGGGGGCGACATCGAGGTGACCGACCGCTCCGAGCTGCTCCAGTGGGGGGACGAGGCCTACCTGGGCCAGATGGAGAAGGAGGCCGGCGTCGTGGGTCAGATCGTCCTCGTCCGCCGCGACCAGGTCGTGCTGCTGGCGCTGTTCGGTGGGGTCTGGTTCGAGGACGAGGCCGCAGTGCAGGAGTGGCTCGTCCCGGTGCTGGAGCGGGCCGTCGCCTACGAGCTGCCGCTCCAGGACTGAGCTTCGCCTTTGTTCGCCCGCGCCCGCGCGGGCCTGCTACAACCGCGCGGCTGCCTCCCAGGCGGCCGGAGAGTGCACTGGATGCGGGTACCTGACCGCCTCGAACCCCTGCTGGCCCACGGAGTGATCGAAGAGGTCCTCCGGCCCTTGATGAGCGGCAAGGAGGCCGAGGTCTTCCTCGTTCTCGCCGAAGGCGAAGAGCGGGTGGCCAAGGTCTACAAGAACGCGCAGTTCCGCAGCTTCCAGCACCGCGCTGAGTACACCGAGGGCCGCGGCGTCCGGAGCAGCCGCGAGCAGCGCGCGATGAACAAGCGCTCCCGCCACGGCCGCAGCAAGACCGAGGAGGCCTGGCGCTCGGCCGAGGTGGACGCCATCCAGCTGCTGCGCGGCGCCGGCGTGCGGGTGCCGAAGCCCTACGCCTTCACCGAGGGCGTGCTCGTGATGGAGCTGATCCGGGGCGAGGACGGCGAGCCCGCGCCCCGCCTGGTGGACACCCACTTCAGCCCCGAAGAGGCGGTCGAGGTCTTCCACATCCTGCTGCGCGAGGTCATCAAGATGCTCTGCGCCGGGATCATCCACGCCGACCTGAGCGACTTCAACGTGCTCATGTCCGCCGACGGCCCCGTGATCATCGACCTGCCGCAGGCCATCGACCCCGCCCGAAACCAGGGTGCGCGCAAGATGCTCGTGCGCGACGTGAAGAACCTGACCAGCTTCCTCGGCCGCTCCGCCCCGGAGCTCCTCCAGACCCAGTACGGCCCCGAGATGTGGGACCTCTACGAGCGCAGCGAGCTCTACCCGGACACCGAGCTGACCGGCAAGTACGAGGGCAAGGCGGGCAAGGCGGACGTGTCGTCCCTGCTCGAGGACATCATGGCGGTGGCGGAGGAGGCCCGGGAGCGCCGCGAGGCCCTCGGTCTGCCGCCGCCGCGCCGCGCCCGCCGGCCCGTCATCTTCGAGGACGTGCCCGAGCCGCCGAAGCCCGCGAAGCCCGCGAAGGGCCGGGGGCCGAAGCCCGGCGGTCGCGGGGGACGTCCCGGTGCACCGCAGGGCGGCCCGAAGCAGGGCGGCCCGAGGCCGGGCGGTCCGAATTCCGCCGGTCCCGATCAGCCGAAGCCCGACCAGCAGGCCGCGCCGGGCGATCCGCCCAAGAAGCGCCGTCGTCGCCGCAGGAAGCGCTCCGGCGGGGAAGGCGAGCACGCGCACCCGACGCAGCCGCCGACGCAGCCGCCGCGCCCCGCCCAGGCCGCGGCGAAGGCGCCTCCGGGCTCCGATGGGGCACCGAAGCGTCGTCGAAGGCGTCGTCGCGGACCGCGCGGAGGCCCCGGCAGCGGGACCGGCTCGTCCGGCGGCGGCGGTGGGGGCGGCTCGACCTGAGCCCCGGGCTCAGTCCCGGATGGACGGGTGCTGAAGCTCCAGCCGCAGCGGCACGGGCAGATCGTTCACGACGGTCTCCTCGCCGTCGAGCCAGCGCACGCGCAGCTCGTCCACCACCTCCACCGTGCCCAGGCCGAAGTGCAGGTCCGGCACGGACTGACCCAGCGCCCGCGGGCCCTGGACCTCGCGGATGTGGGTGGCGCCCGCTGCGCTCAGCTCGACCCGCGCGCCCAGCGCCTGGGCGTTCATCCCCGGGCCCTCCAGGGACAGCTCCAGCCAGGACCCTGCCCCGCAGGGGTTGCTCCACACCGACATCGGCCCGCGCCAGGTGCCGATGATGATCTCGCGGAAGCCGTCCGCGTCCAGATCGGCCGTGGCGAGGCCGAAGTGGGGCTCCGCGTCGCCGAAGCCCAGCTCGACGCCCCGCTCCACGTAGCCGGCCTCGGTGCCTTGCCAGAGCGCGTCCGGCTGGCGCGGACCGGCCTCGCTGAGGCCCACGTTCCCGAAGTCGGGCGGGGGGCCCGCAGCGGCGGCGCCGTCGAGCAGGCCGTCGTTGTCCAGGTCCAGCAGCTCGAAGGACCAGCCCACCCACCTCAACCCCGGCTGCGAAACCCACTCGGGGTGCAGCGTCGGGTCGACGGTCAGCCCGAGGGAATCGGCGCCCTCGGCGTAGGAGCCCATGCCCGTGCTCAGCAGGCACTGGAGCCGGTCGGCGACGTCGGTGACGCAGTAGTCCAGGTCCCCGTCCCCGTTGAGGTCGGTGCTGTCGATGCCCATGGCGGACATCGGCAGGTCGGCGCCCACGGCCGGGCCGTCGTCCACGAGGATGGGGCCGTCCGGCCCGTTCCCGTCGTTTCGGTAGAAGGCCGTGTTGGGGAAGCCGAAGAAGGCGCGGTCCGAGCCCATGATCAGGTCCAGGTCGCCGTCGGCGTCGCGGTCCGTGGGCGCCGCCAGCACCGACAGGCCGGGCTCGTCGCCGGGGCCAAGCTGCCGGGCGAAGGTGAAGGTGCCGCCGTCGTTGCGCAGCAGCGCGCCCCAGCTGCCCTGGCTCGGGGCGACCTCCTCGGGCAGGAAGTCCGCGCTCGGGACGGGGTCCAGGCCGGGCAGGATGGCGTCCAGGTCGCCGTCGCCGTCCAGATCGCCGAAGGCGACGGAGTTGTGGCAGGTGAGCGGGTACTCGGGCTGGAGGTGCAGCAGCTCCAGGGGCGCGAACTCCAGCCCGCCCAGGTTCCGGGACATGGCCAGGAAGCCAGCCCCCACCACGAGGACCTCGGGCAGGCGGTCCCCGTCGATGTCCACCGCCGCCAGGCCGGTCGCCTCGCGCCCGATGAGCTCGACGGAGGAGTGGGTGACGTCCAGGTGCTCGAACTGGCCCGTGCCGTCGTTCACGTAGGTGTGGGGAAAGCCCTCGTAGCGGAAGTGCAGCAGGTCGGGATCGCCGTCGGCGTCGAGGTCCGAGGCCACCACCGAGCCCGGCACGGTCATGCAGGCTCGGCGGGTGAGGTCCTCCGGCTCGAAGAAGTCGATCCCCCGATCCGCAGCGCCCTCCGTGAGGCGATCGAAGCCGACCACGGGCTCGGCGCAGGGCTCCGCGCGCTCGTAGTCGGCGGTGTCCGGCGCGCTCGCGTCGTCGT
>JAJDAI010001094.1 GCA_029261955.1 Deltaproteobacteria bacterium
GCTCGGAGGGCACCCTCGGCCTGATCACGCGGATCCGGATGCGCGTGCACCCGCTGCCGAAGGCCTTGCTGCTTCGCGGTGTCCGCTTCCCCAGCGTGGAGGCCGGCCTCGACGCCTTCCGCGAGATCCTCCAGAGCGGCATGCGCCCGAGCGTGATGCGGCTCTACGACCCGCTCGACACGTGGATGGCCATGCAGAAGGCCAACGACGCGGGCGGCGCGACCCCGATGCCCGGCGCCGGTGACCCGCTGGCCGGAGGCGCGCGCGAGCGGCGGACCGAAAACGCCGTGGAGCCGGGCGGCGTGCCCGAGGAAGACGCCGGCACGACGCGCTTCCTGGGATCGGTCGTGTCCCCGGGAACCCTCGCGGACTCGGTGCTGGGGCGCCTCAAGCGCCGGAGCAAGCGCCACCGCTCCGTGCGCGGGGACTCCCTGCTCGCCGGCGTGGCCGAGCGCGTGGTCGGTGGGCGCCTCAAGGACCTGCTGAAGCCCGAGAACCTCCCGGCGGACAAGCTCCTCGCCAACCCCGGGCTGCTCAACCGGGCCGTGGACATGATGCCGGGTCGCTGCCTGGCGATCTTCGGCTGCGAAGGCGATCCAGAGGTCGCGCGCCAGGAGCTGGACGGGGTGGTCGCGGCGGCCGGCCGACTGGGCGGCGTGGATCTGGGTGCCGGCCCCGGCGAGCAGTGGTTCCGCACCCGCTACCACGTGTCCTTCAAGCTGCCGAAGCTCCTGCGCGGCGGCGGCTTCGCGGACACCTTCGAGACCGCGGCCCCCTGGTCGAAGGTCCCCGCCCTCTACGCGGCGGTCCGGCGCGCGGTCGCGCCCCACGTGCTGGTCATGGCCCACATGAGCCACGCCTACCACGAGGGCTGCTCCATCTACTTCACCCTCGCTGGCTACCACGCCACCGTGGACGGCGCGCAGCGGCTCTACGACCGGGCCTGGGACGCGGCGATGTCGGCGGCCCAGTCTGTCGGCGCCGTGCTGTCGCACCACCACGGCATCGGGGTGCTGAAGAAGGGCTTCATGGACGCCGAGCACGGCGACACCCGGCGGCTCTTCGAGGCGGCGCGGGACGCGGTCGACGGCGCGCGGGTGCTCAACCCCGGCAAGCTCTTCCCCGACGCGATCCCGGCCCCCGGCCCGACGAAGGCCGACCCGAAGCCCCGGGAGCTCGTCGTGCACGCGCACCAGGACGGCGTCGTGGAGGCGAGCGTCGACTGGAAGGGCATCGATCTGGCGGCCGAGCTGTCGCTGCGCGGGCACTTCCTGCCCCCCCTCGGCCGCGAGTTCCTGCTCGGCACCGTCAAGGACTGGCTCGAGAGCCCCGCGCACGCCGCGCACGTCGCCATCCACGGCGCCTGGGAGCACCCGCTGCTCGCCGTCGAAGGGCGCTACCCCGACGGCCGCGTCTGGCGGAGCGGCGCCCTGCCCCGAGCTGCGACGGGTCCGGGCTACCTGCCCTTCATGGCGGGCTCCACCGAGGCCCGCCCCGCGATGGTCACGCTGCGGACCCTGACGCCCCCGGCCCAGCGCCCCGTGGGCATGACCTGGTCCGATCTCGACACCGCCGTCTCCGCCCTCCAGACCGCGCTGCGCGGCCTGCCGCGGCCCCTGGCGGGCATGGTCTTCCCGGGGCGAGACCCGCTGGGCTTCCGCACGATCCTCCAGGACGGCCACACCGGCGCGAAGGGGGCCGTCACCTGGCTCCTGATGGCGGATCCCGACGGCTTCCCGGGCGGCACCGAAGCGATCATCCGGCGGCTCAAGGCCGCGGGGGGGAGCCCGGTGGGCCACGACGAGGGCCTCGCCTGGTGGGAGGACCACTGGGCCCAGCCCGCGCGCGAGGGCGCCGAGGCCCTGCCGTCGACGGGGCCGCTGGCCGACGAGCGTGAGCTCGGGGGCTGCACCGCCGTCGTGCCCTGGCGCAAGGCGCTGCTGCTGCTCCGCTCGGTCGAGACGCTCACCGGCGGCCGCACCCGGGCCGCGGGCTGGATCGAGGCGCCGCTGGAGACCGGCTGCACCGTGCGCTGGCGCTTCACCGCCAGCCGCGCGGGCGACGAGGCCCCGTCCCTGGTGCCCTGGCAGCTGCGCGAGACCATCCGCGCCTGCGGAGCCCGCGTCGCCCACCTGGACTTCGTCGGCGCCGCGCTGCCCGAAGGCACCCACGGCGGCCGGGGCACCCCCCGCGAATCCGACGAGGGCCCGCGCGGCGACGCCGAGCGCCTGGAGCTTCGGCTCGCCCAGACCCTGAAGGCGAGGACCCCATGAGCTCCGATCCGCAGCTCTGCTCCCTCTGCCCGAAGATGTGCCGCTTCGCCTGCCCGGTCGCCGAGGGCTCGGCCGACGAAGGCGCGACGCCGACCGCGATGATGCAGGCCTGGGAGCTGGCGAAGGACGGGCAGCTGCCCTGGGAAGACGCTGCCGAAGCCTTCTCGAAGTGCACAGGCTGCGAGGCCTGCCGGGCCCCCTGCGAGTACGACCAGGACGTTCCAGCGATGCTCTACGCGGCCCGCGCCGAGGCCTGGGAGAAGGGCGCCGTGCCCGCGCAGAGCCGCGCGATGCAGCAGCGCTACCTCGACTCGGGCACGCCCTTCTGCATCGACAACGACGCCGTGCTCCGCGAGCACTGCGCGCCCGAGGACTTCCAGCGGAAGGGACGCGTCCTCTACTGGCCCGGCTGCCGCAGCGTGGCGGAGCAGCCGAGCACCGTCGCCGCCACCATGCGGGTCCTGCGCGCGCTCGGCGCCGACCACGTCAGCCTGCCCGCCCGCAAGGACCTGCCCGGCTGCTGCGGCGCCCCCCTGCGCGCCGTCGGCGACCAGACGGGGCTCCAGGTCGCGGCCGCGGGACTCCAGCAGTACTTCAACCGCCAGAGGACCTGGGTCAGCCCGGATCCGGGCTGCCTGCACACCGTGCGCGAGGGCTACCCCGGCGCCGGCACCGAGATCAACGCCGAGGTCCTGCACCTGGCGGAGTACCTGCTCTTCTTCGAGCAGCGCCTGCGCGAGCTGGGCAAGCAGGCCTGCGCCGTGGTCGAGAGCGGCGGAGAGCCCTGGCCCGCCTTCGTAGTGCACGACGCCTGCGCGCTGAGCCGGCGGCTGGGTCGCGGGGAGCCCGTGCGGCGGGTCGTCGAGGCGCTGACCGGCGTCGAGCCCGGCTGCTGGGGCGCGAGCCCGGACCGCACGCAGTGCTGCGGCGCCGGCGACTTCCACGACCTGCGCCGGCCGGAAGCCGCGGCTCGGGTCGCCGCCTCCGCCCGCCCCGATCTGCCTGCTGACGCCTGGGTGATCACCGGCGACCCCGGCTGCCGCGCGTCCCTGGAAGCCACCGCTGGAGGCGCCCGCGTGATGGACGTCGCGGGCTTCCTCGAAGCCTGGCTGGGCCCGGTCGTGGCGTGAACCGGGGGATCTGGATCGCCGCCGCGGTGGGGATCCTGGGCATCGCGCTGCTCGGCCTGCTCGCCCGCGGCGGAGCCGGACACCTCGATCGGCAGCACCTGGAGGCGGCCTGCGACGAGCTCCTGCCCGGCGACAGCCTGGAGTCGGTGCTGGAGCGTCTGGGACCCAGCGGCTTTCGGCCGGGTTGCGGCACGAAGCTCCCCTGCGAGGAGGTCGTGGCCGGCGGCCTGAGCTTCCAGCTGTCCTGCGCTGACGACTGCTCGCAGCTGTGGCGCCTCGACGACTTCAGCTGCTTCGTGGACTTCGATCCGACCACTCGGAAGCTGCTCACGGCGGAGGGGACCGAGGCGAGGTTCTGAGGGCTTTGCACTTCTTCGCAGAGGCGACACGGCCCAGACAGATCCGCGCCCCAACTTGAAGAGGAAAGGAGCACAACACATGCTCGGTTTTCTCTTCGGTATCGCCTTCGCCTTCTTCGCCTATCGGGCCCTCCACGGCCGCCGCTTCGCCCGCGGTGGCTACAGCCGGCGCCGCCGCCGCCGCGAGTGGGCGCTGGACCGCCTGTCCTCGCGCCTCGACACCACCCCCTCCCAGGATCGGGTCCTGGGTGAAGCCCTCGACGAGATCCTCGAGGCCTTCGCGGAGGAGCGCGGCTCCTTCTTCCGCTCCCGCTCGGTCTTCTCGGCCGCGCTGCGCGGTGAGACCTTCGACGGCGACAGCCTGAGCGACCTGCGCGGCAAGCAGGACGAGGCCCTCGGCCGGGTCCACTCCGCCGTGTCGGAGGCCTTGTCGAAGGCACACTCGGTGCTCGACGAGGGCCAGCGCAGCACGCTGGCGGAGCTCATCGAGCGGGGTCCCCACGGCCACCGCCGCTGCCACGCCCGGGCTGCGTAGGGGGAGTCGCCCGGAGCTAGAAGACTCCGCCGACGGCCAGGGAGCCTCCCACGTGGAAGCCACCCTGTCCGTCGGGCAGGGCGTAGGGCGACGCCCCGAATCCCGTGATTCGGACCCCCCGCTGGGCGGTGAAGTAGCCTTCGTCCGCCTCGCGGTTCCGCCGCAGCCACTCCTTCGCGGTCTGGTCGTCGACGACCAGCCGGAAGATGTCCAGGCCCAGCAGGAAGCCGCCATTGAGCACCAGGGGGACGCCCAGATCGTTGTTGGGCGCCAGCGCGAGCAGGGCGATGCCGAGGCCCAGGAAGGTGCCGTCCGCAGCGAGCCCGATGCCCCGGTTCACCGCCATCCGCTTCAACCGAGCCGCCTCCGCCTCGCGGATCAGGCGGCGCTCGGCATCGGAGGCGCCCGCGTAGTTGGTCTTCATGGCGTTCCAGACCCGCACCGTGCTGTCAGCCCCGGTGCCCGCCGACACGACGGACGCGACGCCCATCGACGTCAGGGTCAGGGCGAGGAAGAAGGTCTGCTGCCCCTGGCTCGACAGCACGAAGTTGTGCACGCCCGCAGCGAGCGAGGCGGTGCCGAAGGCCGCGGTGGCCACGTTGCTGCCCAGGTGGAACGCGAAGTAGCGCGTCGCCAGATCCACGTCCTCATCCTGGATGAGGGCCCCGTCGGCGTGGGCCGCGGCCGGGGCGATGGTGAAGGCAGCGATCAGGGCGGCCAGGAGGAGCGTGCGCACAGGCATCCCGAGGAGACTGCGGCCCCGGGGCCGGCGGGTCAAGGTGGGCTCGCGGGCAACCTTCGACCCGCGTGAGCGTGGGGTACACTTCGCGGCCCCGGCGTTTCGGCGCCCGCGGAAGCTGAGGAGTGAGCATGTCCCTGGTGGAACAGTTGACCCAGCCCGGCAAGCGCCAGGCGATCATCCGCGACGCGGCACAGGTCCTGGATGCAGAAGTGGCTGACAAGAGGGGCCTGTCCGGCGTCGCCGTGAAGGGCGCCTTCAAGATCGTTCGGGGTCTGAAGCCGGGCTTCATCCCAGACACCATCGACGCGCTGCTCGACGACTTCGTGAGGCAGGTCGAGCCCTTCTTCGACTCGTGGAAGGCCAAGGGCACGGGCACCCTCGCCCAGCACTTCGTGGCCAACGGGCCCGCGGTGGCCGACTCCCTGCTCTTCATCACCGACGAGCGCGCGCGCAAGAACACGCACAAGACCCTGGTCAAGACCTACGGCAAGCTCCGGCCGAAGGGCAAGGAGCACGTGGTGGCGTCCATGCCCCGCGTCGGCGCGCTCATCGAGAAGCACGCGAAGGACCTCTGAGCTCGACGGACGAGCGCCGCGACGTCGTCGTCGGGGTGATCACCCTGGCCGTGCTGCTCGGCCTCGTCCTGCTCTCGCTCCGCCTGGACGGCCCCATCCAGGCCGACGGCCTGCTGACGGCCGAGCTCGCCCAGCACAACCCCGACTCGCGCATGGGTAGCCTGCCGCTCGGCGACGCGCCCTGCGATCTGCGGCTGCTGCGGGGGGCCTCCTCGCTCGAGGACGCTCACTTCCGGGGCGCGACCTACGCGATCTGCGGGCACATCGGCCTTCGGCTCGATCTGCGGACGGGCCTGACCGTGCGGCCGAAGTACGAGCTGGCAGGCACCCTCCGCGTGGGCGGGCCCATGGGGCCGGACCGCGGCATCCTGCTCTATGAGGCGGCGGACGGGTTCCGCTGGACCACGTCGGACCGCACCGCGAAGCGCGTGGCGAAGGTGGACGACGTGCGGGCCTGGCTCGTCTTCGGCCACGCGGCCTGGGAGCCGGGGCAGCTGGAGGCGGAGATCGAGGCGGGGGCTTGGAGCCCGCTGCCGGTCGAGGAGCTCCCGATTCCCTGAAGAATGAGCAGGTCGGTGTCAGGCACCTGGGTGCTCGTTTTCGCGATCCGGGGGACGGAGCCGAAGCACGATGAGCGCGCCGTAGCCCGCCGCGAGGAGGCCGAAGAAGCCGATGACGAGCCAGGAGCTGACTCCACTGTCCGGCCCCGACAGGAGCACAAGCAGGCCGAACACAACGAAGAGGAGGCTCATCAGCAGGCCGAACACGAGGACCGGCCAGCCGAGCGCCTTCGCCTGCAGCAACCTGCTCTCGACCGGGCTCAGTCGGCTCTCCGCGCCCTCCCAGGAGGCCACTGTCCGCCGGTTCCAACGCCAGTGCCACAGCAGGAGGACGGCCGTGCCCGCCAGAAGGCTGATGGAGCCGAGGAGGCGGGAGGCATTGAAGACAGGGAACCACACGACCGAGAGGACGAAGCTGAGCACGATCCATCGCTCGCTGAAACGCTCCAGCTTCGCGAACGCCTCTTCGTCCGGAATCACGTAGCCCGAGCCCAGCAGGGCGTAAGGGTAGTAGAGGCTGGGTCCGCCCTTCGTGCGGATCAGCGAGGCCCGCGTGAACCGCCGAGCCCAGCTCATTCCTCGCCCCCCGAGCTCCGCGCCACGCGCTTCTCGATGACTCGCTCCCGCCACATCCCCGCCGCCGCCAGCAGCCCGAACAGAACCGTCACCAGGCCCAGGTAGCGGCCCGCCTCGAAGCTCAGTGCCCCCCAGACCCCTCCGGCAATCAGCCCCGCCACCAGCAGCGCCCGCAGCGCGAAGGAAGGCCGCGGCTTGAAGCGAGAGAGCAGCTGATAAGCCTCCACTTCGGAGAGCAGGCGGC
>JAJDAI010001095.1 GCA_029261955.1 Deltaproteobacteria bacterium
ATGATGCCCTTCTGGCAACGCTCGGCGTTGTAGTCCGCGGCCTGGTAGAGGCTGAGGATGATGTTCTCGACGTCTTCACCCACGTAGCCGGCCTCGGTGAGGCTGGTGGCGTCCGCGATGGTGAAGGGCACGTTGAGGAACTTCGCGAGCGTCTGCGCCAGCAGCGTCTTGCCGGTGCCCGTGGGCCCCAGCAGGAGGATGTTGGACTTCTGCAGCTCGACGTCGTCGTGAGCCGTCGGCCGGCTCTCGATGCGCTTGTAGTGGTTGTATACCGCCACGGAGAGCACGCGCGTGGCGTCCTCCTGGCCGATCACGTACTCGTCGAGGTGCTTCTTGATCTCCTTGGGCTTCGGGATGCTGCCCTTGGCGGTGTAGTAGTCCTCGCGGTCGTACTCCTCCGCGATGATGTCGTTGCACAGCTCGATGCACTCATCGCAGATGTAGACCGTCGGTCCTGCGATCAGCTTGCGCACCTCCTTCTGCGACTTTCCGCAGAAGGAGCAGCAGAGGTTGCTGTTGTCTGATCCTCGCTTGGGCACGTCGGCCTACTCCTCGTCGTCCTTGGAGCTGACGATCCGGTCAATGATGCCATAGGAGACCGCCTCTTCAGCGGTCATGTAGAAGTCACGATCGCTGTCCCCCTTGATCCTCTCCACGGGCTGGCCCGTGTGCTTGACGAGGATCCCGTTGAGGACTTCCTTCAAGCGCAGGATTTCCCGCGCCTGGATCTCGATGTCACTGGCCTGACCGCGCGCGCCGCCGAGCGGCTGGTGGATCAGGATGGAGCTGTTCGGCAGCGCCGAGCGCATGCCCGGTGCACCACCCGCGAGCAGCACGGCGCCCATGCTCATCGCCCGACCCGCGCAGAGCGTGGCCACCGGGGCGTTGATGTAGTTCATGGTGTCGTAGATCGCGAGGCCCGCGGTGACGTCACCGCCGGGGCTGTTGATGTAGAGGTGGATCGGCTTCTCGGGGTCCTCGGATTCGAGGTACAGGAGCTGGGCCATGATCGCGGTGGCGACCGCCGCGTTGACCTCCGTCCCGAGGAAGACGATTCGGTCCAGCAGAAGCCGCGACCAGACGTCGAGCGCACGCTCTCCGCGGTGCGTCTGCTCGTAGACGTGGGGGGTCAGGGCGGAAGGCGGCATCCAGTCCATCAACGTAGTGCACTCCCGGGCGCCCCTCGGTCAGGGCGCGATCCATTGTAGGTCGTTGGGCCGGGAGTTCTAGCGTCCCTGGGGGGTGTCGGCCACCCGTGCCCCTCGATCAACGTGATGCTTCATCGGGTAGGACCTGATGACTCACGGGGCAAGGGCGGCCCGACGATCGGCGGGTGGAACCTGCCTGTTCGGCGAGGACTACTCGCTGGCCTTCTTGGCGGGGGCCTTCTTCTTGGCGGGGGCCTTCTTCTTGGCGGGGGCCTTCTTCTTGGCGGGGGCCTTCTCGCCGTCGGCCTCCGCAGCGGCCTTCTTGGCGGGGGCCTTCTTCTTGGCGGGGGCCTTCTTCTTCGCCGGAGCCTTCTCGCCGTCGTCGGCCTTCGCAGCGGCCTTCTTGGCGGGGGCCTTCTTCTTGGCGGGGGCCTTCTTCTTGGGCGCCTCGGCCTTCACCTCGTCCGCGTGGTCGTGGTCATCATCACCGTGGTCGTGGTCGCCGTCGTGGTCGTGGTGGCTGTGGTCCTGCGGCTCGATGTCGATGACGTTGGCGCGCTCGAGGATGAGGTCGATGGCCTTCTCCTCGCGGATGCGGCCCTTCAGCCCGTCCAGGCCGCGGTTCTTGAGCAGCAGGCCCTTCACGGCGGAAGGCTGCTGGCCCATCTGCGTGGCCATCTCGGCGATCTTCTCCTCGACGTCGGCCTCGGTCGCCTCGACCTCGCCGGCCTCGGCCACCGCCTCCAGGATGAGCGCGCGGCGGACCTGCTTGTCGGCCTCACCCAGCATCTGGTTGCGGTTCTCCTCCGAGAGCTCCTCGAGCCGAATCTGCGGCATCTTCATGCCCGGCTGCGCGAACTGGCGGATCTGGCGCTGGATCATGTCCTCGGCCTCGGCCCGCACCAGGCCCTTGGGCAGGTCGAAGGTGTTCAGCTCGGCCAGCTTGTTCAGCGCGAACTCGGCGGCGTGGGAGCGAACGTGGTTGCCGAGCTGCTCGCTCAGCTTGAACTGGATGTCGGCCTTGAGCAGGACGAGGCTGTCGAAGCCCTCGTCGCCGGCCAGCTCGTCGTTCAGCTCGGGCAGCGTCTGCGTCTTGATCTCGCCGACGGTCAGCGTGACCTTCGCAGCCTTGCCGTTCCACTCGTCGGAGAGGGCGCCGTCGGGCACGGTCTCGCTGATCTCGGCCGAGGCGCCGCTCTTGAGGCCCATGACGTGGGGCGCGAGCCACACCGACAGGGGCATGCCGTACTGCTCGGACCCGGCCTGGACCGGGTAGGCCTCGAGCGTGTGGTCGTCGAGGCCTTCGGCCTGCACGGTGATGTTGGTGAGCGCGAGGTCGCCCGCGATGACCCCGTGATCGGCGCCAGCGACGTCGAAGGTCGCGTTGCGCTCACGCAGGGAGTTGAGCTCCCCGTCGATCATCTCGTCGGTGACTTCGACCCGCTCCCACTCGACGTCCAGGCCTTCCCAGCCGTCGACGGCGATCTGCGGCTTGACCTCGATGGTGACCGTGAACTCGTAGTCCGCGCCGGTCTTCATCGTCCCCTGCTCCACGATGGGCTGGGAGACCACGAAGAGGTCGTGCTCCGCGATGGCGGAGTCGAAGGCGTCCGAGATGACCTGGCCGGAGACCTCGCCCGAGATCTGACGACCGAAGCGCTGCTCGAGCACCCGCCGCGGCACCTTGCCCGCGCGGAAGCCGGGGAGCTTCACCTGCTTGCCGAGGTTCTTGTAGGCCTCGCCCAGGGCGGCATCCACCTTTGTGGACTCGACCACGAAGGAGAGCTTCTTTTCGACGGTGCTGAGGTCTTCGATCTGAACCGACATGGGGTCGTCTCCGGGAACACGCGAGGGTCAGGGGGAGCTGGTGCGAGCGGGGGGATTCGAACCCCCAAGGGGGGTACCCGCCAGATCCTAAGTCTGGTGCGTCTGCCAGTTCCGCCACGCTCGCGGAGGGTCAGCGCGCCCTGAATAAGGAAACGCCGGCGGGACAGTACGTCCGACCGGCGGTCCCGAAGTGAAGATGGAGAGCCCAGCAGGAATCGAACCTGCAACCTGCGGATTAAGAGTCCGATGCTCTGCCAGTTGAGCTATGGGCCCAGAAATTCTGGTGTCTTCGTCGTCTGTCTTTGGCGGGCCCGGCAGGATTCGAACCTGCGACCAACGGGTTCGAAGCCCGGTACTCTATCCAGCTGAGCTACGAGCCCCTAGCGCCAATGAGCGCGTGATCTACCGGCACCGTCGCGGACTGTCAAGACGCCAGGGATGGGGTGAGTGACGGGGTTTGAACCCGCGACATCCGGAACCACAATCCGGTGCTCTACCGCCTGAGCTACACCCACCACAACCCTGGTCGCGTCTGACGAACGACTTTGTATTCAAAGAGCGGCTCAGTCAACAGCAGGGCCCCTGGCGCGCCAGGCAGGATTTGAACCTGCGGCCTGAGGCTTAGAAGGCCCCTGCTCTATCCACCTGAGCTACTGGCGCATCCTGGAACCGACTGCCTGGGAGAGGTGGTCGGGGCGAGAGGATTCGAACCTCCGACAGCCTGCTCCCAAAGCAGGTGCGCTACCAGACTGCGCTACGCCCCGCAGGTCTTGTTCCCGTTCGTTCGGCGGGCCGAGCGGTCGGGTACCCGCTGAGCGGCCGCCACGTATACAGCCGAGCGCGCGGAGGTGCAAGAGGGCGCACGCGCACACAGCGCCGAACGGCTCAATATCGGGTCACTGTGCCGTTGTCGGAGCAGTCGTCTTCGGGCTCCGTCGACGCGGCGTCCACCGGCTCGCCGCCGGTGGAGTACCAGTGGATCTCCTCGACGTAGCTGGCCACATCGACCTCGCAGGTGGCGCTGAGGCCCTCCTCGGGGCATTCGGTGCCGAACTCGTAGGTGCCGCCCAGGCTGTCGCACAGCCCCTGCAACGTGTTGTCGCAGGTGGCCGCCAGCTGCGCCGCGTAGAGCGGGTTGTCCGGCGCACGGAATTCCACGCATCTGCTCTCCGCCGCGATGATGTCGCAGCTGCAGGATTCGCCGGATGGGGTGCAGCCGACAGCTGCCAGGACGGTCAAAGCGAGCAGGAGAAAGCGCATCCGGGAAGTGTAGGCACACGCCGGCCG
>JAJDAI010001096.1 GCA_029261955.1 Deltaproteobacteria bacterium
TCCACTTGCAGAGCCACCGCGATCACCACGAAGACCAGGCACGCGGCCACCGCCGCTCGGACGCCCAGCTCCGAGGGATCGTGCTCCGTGAAGACGCGGCGGAAGAGCCCTGGATGCCACCAGGTCCAGGCCTTCAAGAAGCGCATGAAGACCACGCCCACCGCCATCAGCCCGAAGAGCTCGCCCAGCTCGAGCAGCAGCCTCGGCGACATGCCCACGTGGTGGTGCACGTCGAAGACCGTCATGGCGATGAGGGTGAGGAACTCGCCGATCGACCCGATGAGCAGGATGGCCTGCCCCATGCTCGTGCTGGCCGTGCCCGTCTCGCGGAGCACGACCACCGCCAGGCCGATGGACGTCGCGCTCAACACCACGATGTAGAAGGGCCCGAGCCCCAGCGTCAGGGCCAGGGCCGCCGACACGATCAGCCCGCCCAGAGCCACCCCGAGCCCGCGCAGGATCCCCGAGCGGCCGCCCCGCTCGACGGCGTCGAAGTCGATCTCCAGCCCCGCCCCGAACATGAGCAGGATGAAGCCCAGCTCCGACAGCACCGCCAGCACCTCGCCGGCCTCACCGATGGTGCCCACGAGGCCCATCGCGCCGACGATCATCCCGTAGCCGATCTGCAGCACCGCCTCGGGCACGCCCAGGCGCGGCGCGATCAGCGGGCAGATGAGGGCGCCCGCGGCGAGCCACATCAGCAGCAGCGCGACGTCGAGATGCATGGGCTAGTCGAAGCTCAGGAGCAGCGCCGAGCACGGGACCTGCAGGGCGACCCGCAGCCCCACGTCCGGGCGGAAGTAGGTGTCCGGCTGGGCGCGGCGGCGCGCGACGACCACGAGCTCGTGATCCTTCGCCTCGCGGGCGACGGCGCGCACGGGGTTCCCCTCGACCACCTTCAGGTCCAGCTCCAGACCGTAGAGCGCGGCGACGGTCTCCACCTTCTCCACGACGGCCGAGGCCCGCTCCGCGCCGAGGCTGCCACCGATGAACTGGGGCTGCGTGCAGTGCAGCGCGGTGATCCGCGCGCCCATCATGCGGGCCACGTCGATGGCCAGGTCCAGGCCGTGCCAGGACGTCGCGGTGCCACCCACGGGCACGAGGATGCTCCGGTAGGGGTGCGTGCCGCGGCTGAGCAGCACGGGGCTCCGGGCGCGGTCGTAGAGCGCGCGCAGCGGCTGCGCGTCCTGGAGGCCGATCAGGCTCCGGGTGGGCGCCTGGATGACGAGCACGCCCGGCTTCGTCGCCAGCATGGGATCGGGCAACTCGACCTGCGTGGGGCCGAGGGGGACCGGGGTCGGGCTCGGCGCGTCCGGCGGCACCGGCGTCCCGTAGGGCACGACCCGGTGAAAGCGTGTGATGCCCGCCAGGTCGGCGATCCACTGCGCTTCGTCGAAGGTGCGCTTGTCGTCGCTCGGATCCCACAGCACCACGGATCGGCCGAACTGGAGCGGGAACTGCGCGCCGCCCAGCCGGAAGTAGTCAGCGATGGCCCGGAGGGTCTCCGGCTCGCCCACGAGCAGCACCTGGTCGCCCGCCTGCACCGCCGTGTCGCCGTGCGGAACGATCAGCTCGCCACCGCGGTAGATGGCGGCCACGAGGTACTCGCGGGTCGCGACCTCGGCGAGGGTGCGGCCGATCACCAGGGAGCCCGGCATCACGCGCACCTGGAGGATCTCGCCCTGGCCCAGCCCGACCTCCGAGGTGGTCGCGACGACGCCCGGCAGCCGCGCGAGCAGGGCGCCGGCCATGGCCTGCTTTCCCGTCACCGGCTGGGCACCGAGGGCCATCACCTCGGCCTTGCGCTTGGCGTCGGCGAGCCGGCAGATCACCGACTGCACGCCCAGCTCCACCGCGATGCGGGACGCTTCGATGTTGGCCGCGTCGTCGCCGGTGCAGGCGATGAAGGACGCGGCCTCGTGCACGCCGGCTTCGCGCAGGACGAGCGCCGAGGTGCCGTCCCCGTTCAGCAGGCTGGCGCCGGGGTCGATGAGGCTGGACTCAAGCCGCGACGCATCCTTGTCGATGAGGGTGACGTCAACGATGTGCGCGATGCGGTCGACCACGGCGAGACCCGTGGCACCCGCCCCGAGCACGACCAGGCCGGAGCGCGTGGCGCTGACGTCAGCGGGCAGTTCGCTGTGTATGTCGGCAGTCACGTGCACATCGTACCTGCCGAAGGGGGACGGCATTGCAGCCAGCCCACACAGACCGGTCGGACGAGCAAGCTCCCCTTGTTCGTCGAAAGTGGTGACCCTAACCTCACTTGTTCGAGGTCGGGTTCGGGTGAGGGATCCCGAGAGGCTCCGGCGGACGCGTCGGCTCTGGATTCGCTCGCAGATGACAGCTCCAACCATGGGGGATCCCGCTGAGCGGGCCGCCGGGCGAGGAATCATGGCGAAGACACGCGACGACAAGTGGTTTCAAACCCTGCTCGAGACCGGCCGCAAGCGGGGCTCGGTCACCTTCGACGAGCTGAACGACGCCCTGCCTCCGGGCGAGCTCAGCGCCGAGCAGCTCAACGACGTGGTCTTCAGGCTCAACGAGATGGGCGTGGAGATCGTCGACAACGTCGACGCCGCGAAGCGCGTGCGCAAGCAGCTGCTCGTCAGCAAGACCGAGCGCCTGTTCGACCGCAAGCAGCGCAGCCTCGACGACTACGGACCGACCCTGGACCCCCTGCGCGTCTACCTGCGCAAGATGGGTGGGGTGTCCCTGCTGTCCCGCGACGGCGAGGTCGACATCAGCCGCCGCATCGAGAAGGGGGAGGTGCGCGCGCGCCGCGCCCTGCTCAGCTCCCCCTTCGGCCGCTCCCTGCTCTTCGAGCTGCTGGGCGCCGTCGCGTCGGAGGCCGGCGACCGCATCCGACACGACGTGCTCGCGCCCCTGGAGGCCCAGGACGGCGAGGCCCTGCTCGTCCTCGAGCGCCAGGCCGCGACCGCCGGGCACCGCGAGCCCGATCTCGCGCTGGAGCAGCGCCTCGAGGAGCTCCACGAGGAGTCCTTCGCCGCGCTCACGAGCCTGGAGCTCGACCGGCGGCAGTTCGTGCACATGCT
>JAJDAI010001097.1 GCA_029261955.1 Deltaproteobacteria bacterium
TGGGCCACCTCCCGCATCGTCACGAGCACGTAGTGCCCGGTGTGCTTGCGCAGGGCCGCGTTGAGCGCCTCGTTGATGTCGGCGTCCGCGGACACGACGAAGCGCAGCAGGCCATCGAACTGGTTCCGCGCGCCGTAGGAGATCCCGAAGAGGACCCAGGCGGCCGCAGCGAAGAGCAGGGTCCCGGCGATGGCCGCGGGGTAGGCCCGCAGGCCGCAGGAGATCCCGACCCCCAGCCCCGCAAAGACGAAGACCATGTCCCGCGGGTCCCGCATCGTGGTCCGGAAGCGGACGATGGAGAGGCCGCCGGCCAGGCCGATGCCGGCCGCGATGGAGTCGCCGATCGCCAGCATCAGCATCGAGGTGACGACGGCGCCCAGCGGCATCGACTGCACGAAGGAGCGCGAGTAGGACAGACCCCGGAAGGTCGCCACGTAGACGCCGCTGATGAGCTGCCCCAAGGCGAAGGCGACGCCGATGGACAGCAGGGCGGAGAGGACGCCGGCGCTGCCCGGTTTGCTCAGCTGTTGAAGCAGATCCATGTCAGGCCCAGGGGCTCGAGGCGCGGCGGTAGTCGCGGAAGTGATCCTCGGCGAGGTTCTCCATGCCGTAGCAGTACTTGCTGAAGGCAGCCCGCAGCAGCCCCATCGACTGGGCGAGGGCCTGCATCCACCGCGGGATCGCGTCGGCCCACTTCAGCTCGAGCACGCAGCACGAGTCCTTCGTCCAGGTCTGGAGCGCGTGGTCCACGGGGCGCCAGTCGCCCGTCGCGTCCATGGAGATGCGGTCCGTCGCCTGGGTCACGATTTCCGTGTCGATGCTCACGCGCGCGTACTCCTCGACCCGGCTCATCCAGGCCTCGCGGCGGTACTGCGCGAGCAGCACGGGGCGCAGATCGTGGCGGATCATCTGGAACAGGAAGGCGCCCAGCTCGGGGGAGGCGTCGAAGCCCCCGCCCGGGGACAGGGCCGCCGCCAGCTGGTCCTTCGGCAGCTTCGCCCGGACCTTGCTGATGATGTCGCCGTCGCGGTGCTTGAGCTCGACGAAGACCGGCGCCTCGGGGGTGTCGGGGTAGCCGCGCACGCGGGCCTTGAAGCGCTTGCTGGCCTCGATCTCGTTGGCGTTGAACAGGCGCATGTCCGGCGCGTCGAAGTAGAGGGTCCGCGCCGTGTAGGTGCCGTCGGGCCCCGCGTTGCGGTCGCGGTCGCAGCTCGCCCGCAGGTGGTGACGCAGCTCCGGCAGCCGGCTCTTGGGCAGCATGAACTTGTACTCGCGGCGCAGCGGGATCCGATCCCCGCGCCCCAAGTCACTCATTGGCTGCGTCCGGGGTGGGGGTCGTGTCCTCGGTCCAATCGCCGTCGCCGTCGGGCATGCGGGCCATGGAGACGTCCGAGATCTGGGTGCCGTAGGTCAGGCTCTGCACGACCTCGGGCCCGTCGCCGAAGTCGTAGCTGAGCACGACCTCCTCGCCGGCCGCGCTGAGGCGGAAGGGCAGGACCTGGGGATCGCCGACGACGTCGCGCTCGCAGAAGAACAGGGCGTAGCCGCCCGCCTCGAGCTCGACGTCCAGGGGCAGGGGCCCCCGGTCCAGCAGCGTGGAGTCGTCGCTGAGGGAGAAGCCGGCGAGCGAGATCGAGCTGTCGCCGTTGTTGTGGACCTCGATCCAGTCCGGCGTGCCGCCCTCGGAGTCGGTGAGGGTGACGGTGTTGCTGGCCATGAACTCGTTCAGGACGAGCGTCGGGGCAACATCGCAGCCAGCGAGGAGAAGGGGGGTGAGGAGCAAGATTCGTCGCACGGGGGGCAGCCTCCGAACACATTCTATGTCGCCGGGAGTCACAACGTGCCACCGCGGAGAATGTGGATCACCGCGCGGCGGGTACGTGAACGCGACCAGCGGGCCTCAGCGGGGCACAAAGGCGAGGGCCGTGTGCACCGGCCGGACGGAGTCGGTCGCCGCGGCCACGCCCTGGACCTCGGTGCTGGAGCGGTCCACGACCTGCCCGCGCACGACCATGCGCTTGCTCGATCCGCCGTCCAGGTTCACGGCGCTGGAGCAGCCCAGGGCGGCGAGCAGGCGCGCGGTGCCGGCCAGGGTGAGGCCCAGGCTGCGCTCGAAGTCGCGCCCGTCCACCGCCACGAAGAGCAGCTGATCGCCCGCCAGGCCGACGGCGTGGCGCGGGAGCAGGTTTCGATCGCCGGTCTCGTCCTGGCTGAAGGTGACGGGCGGCGCGGTGCCCCAGAAGTCCTCGCGCTGCATGCGCAGGACCGGCTGACCCCGCTCCAGCAGAAGCGGGCCACCGGCCATGGCCTCCGTGACGGGGACACCCGCGATGGAGGGAGGCGAGACGGCGACGCGGGCCCCCAGCGCGATCCCCTCCCCCGGCAGCACCGCGCCGTTCAGCGGCACCGGCAGGGAGCGACCGACCGCGACGATCTGGCCCGACGCGATGGCGACGCTCGGCAGATCGGGGCCGACGAGGCCGCGCGCGCGGGTCCAGGCCTGGCGCCCGTCCAGCTCCTGACCCTGGACCCGGATGAGGCAGTCCGCCGCGCCGACGGCCCGGATTTCGGCCCGGTCCCCCGCCACGAGCAAGGCGCCCCGACGCAGCCAGGGCGGCACGACCACCTCGCCGCGCTGCACGAGCAGCCCCACGGGGTCGTAGCGAGCCGCCGGTGGGGCGATGTCGGGCTCGGAGTAGAGGAAGAAGCCCCCGGTGACGCCGGCCAGGCCCCCCACCTCGGCCAGCGCCTCGGGCAGGGAGCGGCGGCCGGCCGGGCGCAGACTCAGGATCTGGACCGTGGAGGGATCGACCCGCAAGACGCACGCGCACAGCGGGCCGTCGGGCGTGCGGCCTTCGAGGCGGGCGAAAGCCAGGCCGGGGGCGAGGGGCTCGAAGCGGGCGGCCGCGGCGAGTTCCTCGAGGGAGGCGCCGCCGGGCTCCCGCTGCCAGCGCAGCTGCGCCGCCTGGGAGTAGTAGAAGTCCGCCAGCGCCCGCACCCGCGAGGCCCGGGGCGGCGGCGCGGCGAGGATGCCGGCGAGGCGCTGCCGCAGCCCCACGGAGAGCAGGCGCTCGCCCGGGCTGGAGCCGAGGCTGGCGAGCACGGCCATGAGCCGGCGGGCGAAGAGCGCGGCCTGCGCCGGGTCGACGTCGGCGCAGAGCAGCTCTTCGAAGCGAGGGGACGTCTCGAGTTGGGCCTCCAAGGCCTCGAAGGACCCGCTGAAGGCGGGCTCGGGCGGAGCCAGCGCGCCGCCCCGCGGGTAGGGCGCGGAGAAGGCCGTGAGCAGCGGGAGCAGGTCCTCGATCCCCTCGCGGCGGGCGAAGCCCTCGGAGCAGTCGAGCCAGCTGGCGGGCACGCTCAGGGTCCCTGGACCCAGACCTCGGCCTCGAGGCTCAGATCGAAGCTGATGTCCGAGCTGCTGGGCCCCACCTGGTGCACCTCGACCGCCAAGGCGTTGGGGCCGGCGAGCAGGGCCGTGCTCGGCACCTCGAAGCTCGCGTAGGTCGTCTCGGTGGCGCCCGAGGCGGTCTGGCTGGCGAGGGTCGAGGGGCTGATCTCGCCGCTGGGCAGGCGGACGCGCTGCAGCTCCTCGCCGTTGAGCAGCACGAGGCCGCCGTCGTCCACACGCAGGGCCAGCGTGAGCTGGGGGCCGCCACTCGCGACCGCGGCATCCACCGTGAACTCGTGCCGGAACCAGGTCGTGATGTGCTTGTTGCCCGGGTTGCCGCCGTAGCCGACCTCGGTGGTCACGGGATCCCCGTAGCCCAGGGGCGCGGGGCCCTCGCCCCAGAGGCTGTCGTCGAAGCCGGGCTCCAGCCAGGCCGCGTCCGGCGCGGCGCCGCCGTCGAGGAAGCGC
>JAJDAI010001098.1 GCA_029261955.1 Deltaproteobacteria bacterium
AACTTCGCAGGCCTGCCGGGTGGGGCGAAGCTGCTGCTGAGCGCCCTCATGATCCTGGGGCGGCTCGAGTTCTACACGGTGCTCGCCCTGCTGGCGCCTGGCTTCTGGAGGTCCCGATGATCGACGCTGCACGGGCCGTGATCGACTCCGCCGATGCGCTGCTCATCGGGGCGGGTGCCGGCATGGGCGTGGACTCGGGGCTGCCGGACTTCCGGGGAGACGAGGGCTTCTGGAGGGCCTACCCGCCGCTGAAGCGCCTCGGCATCTCCTTCCACGAGATGGCCGACCCGCGCTGGTTCAAGCAGGACCCGACCCTGGCCTGGGGCTTCTACGGCCACCGCCTGAACCTCTACCGGACGACGGTGCCGCACCCAGGCTTCGGGATGCTGAGGGCGCTCGCCCGCGGCCGCCCGCTCTTCGTGTTCACGTCCAACGTCGACGGCCAGTTCCAGCGCGCCGGCTTCGCGGGAGGGCAGATCCTGGAGGTCCACGGATCGATCCACCACCTGCAGTGCATGCGGCCCTGCTCCGAGGTGATCTGGGCGGCGGACGGGCGCTCCCGTCGCTGGACGAGCGGGGCGGGCCGCGTCGCGGTGTTGGAGTTCGGGGCCGGCACCGCGGTGCCCAACCTGCGCCTGCAGCGCGAGCGGGTCGCGGCGGGCGCGGGCACCGCCATCCGCGTGAACCCGCGGGAGTCCTTCGGGCCGCCGGGCACGATCTCCCCTCCGCTCGGCGCCCTGGACGCATGCGAAGCGCTCGTCGGGTGAGGGGGCTGGTGCTGATGGTCCTGCTCGCGGGCTGCGGCTCGGCCGAGCGCGCTGAGGCCCCCGAGCCCGTTCCCGCTGCGCCCTCGGCGCCCTCCGCCTTCGAGGAGCCTCCGGGCGCCCCGGGCTGCGTGGCCGCCTACCGCGAGCTGCCCGCCCGCCTGGGCCTGAGCCGCGATCCGGGCCGTCGCGCCGCGCTGCTGGAGCAGGCTCGCGGACCGGCGGGACCGAACGAGGCGCCGCGTTCCTTCCAGCTGCTCCGCGACCGGGTCGAGCAGGCCACGGGCCTCGACCGCCTCGTCGGCCGGGCGAGCTGGACCGCGGGTCCGGCGCGCGATCGCGCTGGGCTCGAGCTGCGCGAGCTGGTCGCCACCGACCCCCTGCTCGGGACCTGGCCGGCGGCCCGCCTGGCCCCTCGCTCCCCCGGCCCCCACCCCGCCATCCTGCTGCTGCATGGCCACGGCGACACGGTCGAGCAGGCCCTGACGGTCCGCTTCGGCGCGACCCTGGCGGCGGAGGGCTTCATCGTGCTGGCCCCGTCCATCCGGGCCTACTGGGACGGGGACTGCGAGGACGAGGCCGCCTGGACGCTGCTCGAAGCAGGCCTGAGCCTCATGGCCGCGCACGTCGCCGAGGCCTCCCGCGCGGTGCAGCACCTGCGCGCCGACGCTGCTGTGGACCCTGCCCGCATCTACGTGATCGGCCACTCCGGAGGGGGCGGCATCGCCCGCCTCGTGCCCTTTGCAGCGGACGTGGCGGGCGTGGTCAGCGACGGGCCCCAGGCCTTCGGCCAGCTCCCCGCGGACGAGCGCATCGGCGACGACTTCATCCCCGACCTGCGCAGCTTGGGGCCCGCCTTGGGCCGCGAGGACTCGCTGGGCGTGCCCTCGGCCTTCCACGAGGTCGGTCCCGGAGGGCACGCGGCCGCGTTGCTCGAGAGACTCGACGGCTGGGGCGCTCGGGGCTCCCTGCTGGAGGCGTCACCGCCGCGGTAGCCCCCTGTCTCCTGTGCCTCGAGCCAGGCCGCCCCGGCTCGTGATTCCGCGCGGAGGCCGCTGGCGCAGTCCAGGCCCCCGGACGGAGCCGCCCCCCCGGCGCCGCGTTCCTCGTCCAGAAGCATGCCGCGGAAGCGCCGCAGCCACTCCGAGCTCCCCCGCCCCGATGCCCTGACTGCGTTCGCGACCTGCTCCACCCCGTGCCAGGAGTCGATCGCGATCCCCCCCTCCTGCCGTGGCTGGGCGACCAGCTCGATCGGAGCCTGGGGCCCGGGAGGGCAGCCCTCGGCCTGGGGGCGGTCCTCAGATCTCCGTGTTGTCCGGCTTCCAGAGCACGCTGTACAGGTCCGTGCGCCGGTCCCGCCAGTTCTTGGTCGTGCCCCGGAGCCGGTGCCGCCGCAGCGCCTCCACGTCGAACTCGTGCACCAGCACCGTCTCGATGTTCGGGGAGGTCTCCGCCGCGATCCCGTCCCAGGCGAAGCCCACGTCCAGGGGCGTGTAGACGCCCGACTGCGCGTAGTGCACGTCGGCGTTCTCCACGAACGGCAGGTTGCCGACGCAGCCGGCGGTCACGGCGTAGACGTGGTTCTCGATGCAGCGCGCGCGGCAGGAGATCTGCACCCGCATGTGGCCGTAGCGGTCGTTCGTGCAGTACGGCACGAGCAGGATCTTCGCGCCGCGGGCGACGGCTGCGCGCACCAGCTCCGGGAACTCGACGTCGTAGCAGATGCAGATGGCGACCTTGCCGCAGTCGGTGTCGAACACCTCGACCCGGTCACCGCCCTGCACGCCCCACCAGCTGGCCTCGCTCGGGGTGATGTGGATCTTCTTCTGGCTGTCGTAGGAGCCGTCGCGCCGGAAGAGCCAGGCCGAGTTGTACAGCACGTCGTCCTCCACCACGAAGAGCGAGCCGGCGACGATGTTCACGTTGAAGCGGATCGCGAGGTCGCGGAACAGCTCGAAGTAGCGCGGCGCAAACTCGGCCAGCTCGCGGGCCGCCCGACCGGGGCGACGCCCCTCGACCAGGGTCAGCAGCTGCAGCGTGAACAGCTCGGGGAAGACGACGAAGTCCGCGTTGTAGTCGCCGGCGGTGTCGGCGAAGAACTCGCACTGCCGGGCGAACTCGTCGAAGGAGTCGACGTGGCGCATGAGGTACTGCACCGAGGCCACGCGCACGGGCTCCACGACCTGCCGGCGACCGCGGGTCTTGGGCTGGAAGTCGAGGTTGACCCACTCGAGCTGGGTGGCGTGACCGGCCGAGTCCGAGTCCGAGGCGAGGTAGCCGGGCAGCAGCTTGCGAAGCAGGAAGCCGTTGCTCAGCTGGGAGGTCAGCACCGGGTCGTAGAAGCGCTTGTTGACGACGGCGTCGACGTACTCGCGCGGCGTCATCTCGTCCTGGTGCTCGCCGTAGCCCGGCAGGCGACCGCCGAGCAGGATGCGCTCCAGGTTCAGCTGGCGGCAGACCTCCTTGCGCGCGTCGTAGAGCCGGCGGCTGAGCCGCAGCCCCCGGTGGTTGGGGTCGACCTGCATCTCCACCCCGTAGAGGCTGTCGCCGTCGGGGTCGTGGGCCTCCAGGGTGCCGTCGCCGACGAGGGCGGCGAAGTCGTGGTTGTCCTCGAGATCGTCCAGCTCGACGATGAGGCTGGCGCACGACGCGACGACGTCGCCGTCCAGCTCGACGCAGAGCTGCCCTTCCGGGAAGACGTCGAGGTGGGACTGCAGGTCCTCGACGCTCCAGGGCTCCATGCCGGGAAAGCACCGCAGCTGCAGCGCGATGATCGCGGCGAAGTCATCGGGGGAGATGGGGCGGACGACGAGGGTGCGCTCGCCATCGGTGGCGTCGAGGCCGTCGGGGATTTCTGAGCTGGCCATTGGGACTCCAGGGCGGCCGGAGCGGCGCCGGGCCGCCACCGGCGACCCCAGACAACGCTCTATAGACCGCCTCGGCGCACCGTGACACCAAGGACCTGCGAAAGCGGGCCGCGGCTCCGACGACCGCCCCTCGTGACCACCCCTGCTCTCCCGGACCCCTGAGCAGCGGCCGCAGCCGCGGGCGGCGTCCAGACGCCCTCGACGGCTGGGGCGCCCGCGGTCCCCGAGGGGCGCAGCCGGCGCAGCAGGTGCCCATCCCATCTGTCCAAGAAAGGGGCGGCATGGCTCGTGATTCCAGGCGCGCGCGGCTGGTACAGTCGGGGCCCTCCCGACGGGGGGATGGGGGAGATGTGCGACCAGGGGGAGCAGACGCCGGCGTCGCTGCGGTGGCTGCCCTCGCGGCCGCCATGGCATTTGCGATCGATGTGTCCCTCGAACTCGGGGTGGCCGGCGGCGTTCTGCATCTGCCGGCGATGCTGCTCGCCCTGCGTCTGCCCCGGCTTCGGGATGCCCTGCTCTTCGCCGGCCTCTGCACCGCCCTCGTGCTGCTCGCTTGGGGGCTCTCACCCCACGGCGGTGAGGGCTGGAAGGTCGCGACGAACCGCAGCCTCGCGATCGCGGCGATCTGGGTCGTCGCGGGCCTGGGCCCCGCCCAGTGGCGGGGCGAGGACCTCTTTCGGCACGCCCTCGAGTCGACGCCGATGGGGGTGATGCTCGTGGACGCGAAGGGCTGCGTCGCCATGGCCAACGAGCGCGCTCAGCACGTCTTCGGCTACACGGCGGCTGAGCTGATCGGCCTGGAGATCGCCCACCTGATGCCGCCACGCTTCCGCGAGGCGCACCGGACGGACGAGGCCCGCTTCCGAAAGGGCAGGGTCGCTCGGACCATGGGCGGCGACCGCGAGATCCTGGGCTTGCACCAGGACGGCCGGGAGATCCCGCTGGAGATCGGCCTCGCGCCCGTCCGTCGACGCGGTCAGCCGCTGATGCTGGTCTCGGTCGTCGACGCGAGCCAGCGCTCCCAGGCGAACGAGCGCATGAGGCAGGAGCACAAGCGCGTTCGGGACCACCTTCAGCAGCAGGTCGAGGATCTGCGCGCCCTCGTCGAGCGGGGCGGCGGCCTCGCCCTGGTCACGCTCGACGGCCGCCTGCGCATGGCGAACCCGGAGGCGAGCCGCCTGCTGGCGCTGGACCTGCGCAGCGACGGCGTCGCCCGCCTCCCGGTGCCGCTGCTGCGCGGCGAGTCCGTGCTGACGACCATCGATCGCGGCGAGCCCGAGCCGACCTTCGTGCAGACCCGGGCCGTGCCGACCACCTGGGGGGGCGAAGCTGCCCTGGCGATCACCGTCGAGGACGCCACCGAGGCCCACCAGCTGCGTCAGCGGATGCAGCTGCTGGACCCGGGCGAAGACCCCAGCTCCGACCGGATTCAGCTCGCCGGGCGGGTGCTGGTGGTGGATGACGAAGTGACGGTGCTGGAGCTCGCCTGCTCTCGATTGGCCGCGACCGGCCTCGGGGTGCTCGCAGCCCACGACGGCCGTGAGGCCCTGGAGCACCTCCAGCAGCGAGGCCCCTTCGACGTGCTGGTCACGGACCTCGTCATGCCCGGCATCGACGGGCTCGAGCTGGCCGCGGAGGCCGCCCGCATCCAGCCCGGCATCGAGGTGCTGGTCATCTCCGGCCACGGGCCCGAGGTGCTGGCCGAGTACAGCCTCGACCGCGAGGCCGTGCACTTCCTCGGCAAGCCCTTCCGCCTCGTCGAGTTGGTCCGCGCGGTGGGCGGCCTGCTCGATCAGCGACGGCGGGGCACAGGGCCTGGCCGGACCCTTCACTCGTGAGCTCCCACCGCACCCCGGATCGGATCGGTGGGCTCTCGCGGGACGCCGTGTCGCAGCATCGAAAGATGTACCTCGGCAGCGTGGCGCTCTCCGCCGTCGCCCTGCTCGTGTCCCTCGTCGCCTCGCTGCGCGCGGTGGAGCAGGAGCAGGCCGCGCTCGCCCTGACCGTCGCCGAGACCTACGCCGCGGAGACGGTGGCGCTGCGCTCCTGGGTCTCTGAGCAGGGCGGCCTGCTGGTGCCCGAGAGCGAATCGGCGAGGCCCAACCCGCACCTGCCGGCCGAGCTTCGGACCCGCATTACCGACGACGGGCAGCGCCTCACGCTGCTCAACCCCGCCCACCTCACCCGCATCCTGGGGGAGCGGACCGAGCGCGTCTCCGGGACCCGGATCCGGCTGACGGCGGCCGAGCCCCTGCGCCCCGAGAACGCCCCCGATCCCTGGGAGGCCGCGGCGCTCGCGCAGCTGGGCGGCGGGGAAGGGGTTCTCTTCGAGGTCGTCGAGCGGGACGGCGCCGAGCGCTTCCGCTACCTGGCGGCCCTGGCCGCGGAGCCGAGCTGCCTCGCGTCCTGCCACCCGGCGCCCGAGAGCGGCTCGAGCACCGTGTTCGGGGCCATCGCCGTCGACTGCGACTACGCGCCCTTCCGTGAAGCCAGCCGCCGGCAGCAGCGCTTCGTCTGGGGCAGCCACGCGGCCCTCGTCGCGGTCGCGCTGGCGGTCCTGACCGCCCTGAGTCAGGCCCTGCGTCGCTCGCTCTTGCGCCTCGCGAAGGCCGGGGTGCGCATCGGCGACCTCGAGCAGCTCCTGCCGATCTGCGCGTCCTGCAAGCGCGTTCGGGTCGAGGCGGACGAGCCCGAAGACGGTCGCTGGGTGCAGCTCGAGGACTACGTGCACCGCAGCGTCGATGCGGCGACCTTCAGCCACGGCGTGTGCCCGCACTGCGTGCACGAGCTGGACGACTCGTCGGGCTGAACCCCTGCGGAGCTACTGGAGCATCGGCCTCGCTGGACGCGCCGATCGCCCCCGCCACATGGACGCGACGATGCGCAGCACGTCGGGGCGCGCGAGCTCGTCACCGGTCACGAAGGCCATGTCGTGGTGCAGCTGGAAGAGGGCGCGGTACAGGCCTTCGCCGGGCATCGTCGCCGCCTGGAGCGCCGCGCCGCGCAGCACCGGGGCGCTCGCGGCCAGCGGCAGGAGCAGCTGGAGCCGCTCGATCTCGGGCGAGAGGGACGCTCCCTCCTCGTCCGCCACCAGGATCGCGAAGGCGTGGTCCGGCCGCAGCTCGAGGTTGAAGTCCAGCGTGCTCGTCGCCGTCTCGAGCGTCTCGCCGGGCAGGCCGAAGAAGCTGATGGTGTGCACCGAGATGCCGCGGTCCCGCAGCCGGGCCACCGCATCCACGACCTGGTCGTCTGTCACGGTCCGACCCAGGACCGCCGAGCGAAGGCCCTCGTCCCCGGATTCCACCGCCAGGCGCACCAGCGCGCAGCCGGCGTTGGCTAGGCGGCTGACCATCGCCTCGTCGAGCAGGTCGGGGGCGGCCACGCAGGAGAAGGGCAGCCCGATCTCGTCCCGGTAGCGGCTCAGGAACTCGTGCACCCACTCCGGCGGGTCCATGAGGAAGGAGTCGTCCTTGAAGGCCACGCGGCGGTAGTTGGGCCGGCGCTGGAGCATCAAGTGCACGCGCTGGATCGCCTCGGCCACGCTGTGCCGACGCGCCGGACGGAAGCGCCGCTGCAGCTCCTGCAAGCCGATGCGGAAGCCCGAGTGCGTGTTCTCGAAGACCCCGCGCCCCACCGCCGCCGCCAGCGTCGTCTGCCGCTGCACGAAGCCGTAGCGCCGGTAGATCTCCAGGTCGGGCAGGGGCAACGAGTCCAGGTCGTCGATGGCCTCGCGTTCCGGGCCGCGCACCAGCTCACCGCCCACGAGCGCCACCGTCCCGCTCGTGCCCGGCAGCTCGCGCTCCTTGAAGATCTTCAGCAGCAGCTCGGGCAGCGTCGTCTCGGGGTCCCCGACCATCACCAGGTCGACGCCGTCCTCGCGCACGATCTCCGGGTGGTCGGTCGCGTGGGTGCCCGTGAAGACCATCGGCGCGCCGCCGGTCATGCCGCGGATCCGCCGCGCCTCCTCCAGCGCCCAGCCGAAGAAGCCCGTCGTCGGCGAGAACACGACGATCGCCGGCGCGAAGGCCTTCAGCGAGGCCTCCAGGTCGCGCTCGGCGGCGGGGATGAAGCACTCCGCCTCGTGTCCGCGAAACACCACGGCTGCGCCCAGCACCATCAGCGCGGGGTCGGGCATCGGGTCCTTCTGGATGAAGGCGACTCTCATGGCGTCCTCAGCGGGACAAGCGGTCCTTCGGTCGGTACCGGTCCCGCAGGCCCAGGCGCAGGAAGTCGGGGCGGAACTGGTCCGCCAGCGTCAACGCGCCCTTGGTGATGTTCCGGGCCAGCACGGGGTCCGAGAAGAACTGCTTCGCCGCCCGCATCATGAAGCCCGGGTCCAGATAGAAGCTGCGGTAGGCCGTCGCGAACATCTCTTCGACGTGCTCGAGATCCCGCCAGCCCTCCTTGGGCAGGTAGACCGCTTCCTTCTGCTTCTTGAAGCAGTCGATGTAGTCCTCGGGACCCCAGCCCAGCTCGGCGTACTCCGGGCTGCCCGGAGGCGGCCGGTAGAGCGAGAAGACGGCGACGTCGACCTCCTGCTCCAGCGCGATCTTCACCGTGCTGTGGATGTGCTCCGGCGTCGTGTTCGGGATCCCCGCCATGAAGAGCCCGATGACCATGAGCCCGGCGGAGTGCGCGGCCTTCACCGCCGCGCCGCAGGAGTCGATCGTCAGGTCCTTCTGGAGCTCCTCCAGGGTCGTGTTGTCCAGGACCTCCATGCCGACGAGCACCGAGTGGCAGCCCGCCGCCTTCATGGCCGAGAAGATGCCCGCGTCCACCTGGCTGGCCCGCACGTAGCAGGACCAGCTGACGGGGTTGCCCAGGGCGCGCAGCTCGGAGCAGAAGTCGTAGATCCAGTCCTTGCCCACCACGAAGTCGTCGTCGACGAAGGCGACCTCGCGGGCCCCCCAGCGCTGGTGGATCTCCATGACCTTGTCGGCCGCGCCCTTCGGCGTGTGGCGGCGGTAGCGGTTCTTGAGGCCGCCGCCCGAGGTGCAGTAGGTGCACTTCGCGTAGGCGCAGCCGCGGAACAGCTCCATGTAGACGGCCGGCATCTGCCGCACGCGCATGGGCGGGGCGGAGTACTTGCTCAGGTCCAGCAGGTCGTAGGCGGGCAGGGGCGCGGTGTCGAGGTGGCGCTTCGGGATGCGGCCCTTGTTGATGACGATCGCGCCCGCTTCGTCGCGGAAGGCGACGCCGTCGATGTCCGCCAGATCGTGCAGGCTGCGGCCGGCGGCCAGGGCGGCGATGAACTCGACCCCGGTCTCCTCGCCCTCGCCGAAGACGGCGACGTCGATCTCGGGGGTCTCCAGGGCGTGCTCGGGGTAGAGGCTCGGGTGCGGTCCGCCCACGAAGACGGGCACGCCGAAGCGCTCCTTGAGCAGCTTGCTCATGTAGGTCGCGCTGTGCCAGATGACCGAGGTCGCGCCCACGCCCACGGCGTCGGGGTTGAAGCGGTTGACCTCCGCGCAGACCTCCTCGTAGCCGATGTCCAGCGCTGGAGCGTCCACGACCTGGACCTGGTGCCCGGCTTCGCGCAGGTAGGCCGCGACGGAGATCGCCCCCAGCGGCACGGCGTTGTGGAACGACTTGCGGCGCACCAGCCCGTAGAGCATGGCGCCGTAGTCGAAGGGCGGTACGACGATCGAGACCTTCACGTCAGATGCTTCCAGTCGGAGTCCGGGATTCCCGA
>JAJDAI010001099.1 GCA_029261955.1 Deltaproteobacteria bacterium
TCGAGGCGGGACGTGATCCGGTCACCGACCTTCACGTCCACGGCCTGGTCGGTCATGACCGCGGTGGAGGTGTGCTCGTCCGCGGCGAACACGACCATGCGGCCGACCACCTGGTCGGGCAGGGTCTGGTCGATGCGGCGGGCCTTGACGGTCAGGCCGTCGCCCCGGCGGACAACCCAGAAGACCGTGCCCGACTGCACGCCGTCGTTGCGGCCGCGGTCGATGAACACCACCTGGTTGCGGTGGATGAGGTCGTTGGTCTGCTGCGCCTGATCGATGACGAAGCCGTCGACGTCCTGCGGCATCTCCATGCTGCGCACGCGGCCGGCGACCGGCACGCGGTCGGTCAGCAGCTCACCGCGCTCGATCTCGCTGAAGGACTGCACCAGCATGCCGGTGACCCAGCGCTCACCCACGTCGGTGATGAGGACCTCGCCCGACACCTGGTAGGCGTGGCCGAGGCGAGCGCTCCGCACCTCGGGGTGCCGGATCTCCTTGATGTGGTGGTAGAGGCTGTAGACGTCGCCGCAGTTCACGTCGCTCGTGTTGGCGAAGCGCAGGTAGACGCGGTCGCCGCGAGCGAGCAGCTCCTTGCCGGGCACGGCGGAGCGGAGCTCACCGAGCGGCTCGATGGTCGAGCGCGACAGGAAGGTGGGCGCGCTCAGCGTGACGTCGCCCTCCGAAGAGGAGCTGAACGGGATGTGCTGCGAGCACTCCGTGGACGTGCTGAAGACCGGCGCGAGCGGCTGGAAGTTGTCGTCGAACGCGAGGTTGTCGAAGGCCGACGGCTCGCGGTCCACGATGATGCTCGGGGGCCGCACATCCGTGCCCGGCTGGAAGCGCAGCAGCTGGCCCGGGTAGATGTAGTGAGGGTTGGTGATCTCGTCGTTGTTGATCGACCACAGGGTCGGCCAGTAGTCGGGATCCCCAAAGAAGCTCTGGCAGATGTCCCAGAGCGTATCGCCCGGCACGACGACGTAGACATCGTCGGCGGACTGCTCCGACGCGATGCCCAAGGCCTCGAGGGCATCCGCGTAGTCATCCGTCTGGGCGACGGCCGGACCTGCGAACAGTCCGAGAGCGGCCACGGTGGCGGCAACAGTCATCCTGAGGCTCATCGTCATCACTCCGCAGTCCGAGCCCGGGGCTCTTCCACACCGCAAGCGGCTGCTCCGAGACGGAGCCACCTGGGAGCATTGTCGGGCCCGTCGCGCCGGCGTGTCAAGCTGACCAGACGGCGGACGGGGCAGCGGCGGGGGAGTCACCCCCGGGATCCGGGGCCAGAAGTGGCAAAAAGCGCCGGCTCGGCGCGCCCGATTCCGTGCGGCGGAAGGGCCTGCTGCGGCGGGCCGCGCTCAGTCGAGATCGAAGAAGAGCGTGTCCTTCGCGCGGGAGTCGACGAAGTTCTGGATCGACGCATTCTCCTCGTCGCTCAGCTCCGCGAACTGCACGCCCATGCCAGCCGGAAGTCCACCCGAGGCGTTGGCCGGGCGGACCCAGCGAACGATGCCCTGGTGAGTGCGGACCTCGCCGCCCATGAGCGAGAGGGTGAACTCGATGCGCTCGCCGATCTCCCACGGCGCCTCGGTCGCGACGAACAGCCCGCCTTCGGAGATGTTCTCGGAGAAGCCGGTGAAGAAGGTGTTCTCGTTTCGAAGCGTGACCTCGACCTCGAGGTTCACGCGCGAGAACACCCGGCCGTTGGCTCCGTCCTGGACGTCTTTCAAGACCGCGGCCATGGTTCAGCCCTCCTGTGCGGCGCTGTTGGGTGCGCCGCGGCTTGTTCTATTCATCGGCTCCCGCGCGAGGGGCTTGAGGGCCCATCGGCGACGAGTTCGAACTCCACGCGGCGGTCAGCGGCCCAGCGCACGCTGGGTGGACCGGACTGCCCCGCGGGGCGCCGCTCGCCGAAGCCCCGGGCCTCCATGCGGTCGGCGTCCACGCCCGCCCGCACGAGGAACTCGAGCACCGCCTGCGCCCGTTTCTGGCTGAGGGCGTCGTTCCAGGCGTCGCCGCCGCGCGGGTCGGCATGACCGCGGATCAGCAGGCGGCCGGAGCGATCGTGGGACAGCACCCAGCGAGCGACGGAGTCGAGCAGGGGGCGTGCCTCGGAGCGGATGCGGTCGGAGTTGGTCTCGAACAGCACCCGCGCGTCGATGGACGGGCGTCGGTCGACCAGGCGCAGGCCCCACCCGGGGGCGCCGTCGCCGGGCACCGGTGGCTGCGGGCCGGCCTGACCCGCGCGCTCGGGCAGGCTGGGGAGCTCGGTGGCGGCGGCTTCCCGCACGCGGCGGGGTCGCGGGTCGAAGGCGGCGCGGACCCCCACGAAGACTCGGCCCTCGGGGGTGCCGACGCCACGGCCAAGCCCGACCGAGAAGCCCGCCCTCACCGCCACCTGCTGACGGGTGTCGACGGCGACCTGCCCCCAGGTGATCCACTCCCCGTGCCGGGCGTTGGCGCCCGTGCCGATGGCGGCGACGCCTTCGGTTCCGACGGCGATGCGGTCGTGG
>JAJDAI010001100.1 GCA_029261955.1 Deltaproteobacteria bacterium
ACCTGGTTGGAGAAGACGACCACGATCTCCGCCTGGGGATCGGCATCGAAGTTGCCGACCGCCGGGAAGCCGTCGGGCTCGCCGTTGAACCAGAGCGTGTTGCCCGCGCCGTCGTAGAGCGCGTTGCCGACGACGATCTCCTGCACCCCATTTCCGTCGATGTCCGCCGCGAAGGAGGTGGGGAACTGGGGTCGGCTGGCGTTGCTGCCGTTGCCGTGGGCGCCGGTGGCCAGCAGGTTGCCGGCGACGTCGTAGACCTGGGCGCCGTAGAGGATCTCCAGGACGCCATCGCCCTGCAGGTCGGTGATGAAGGCGCCGCCGCGCTCGGCCCCGCCGGGCACGCTCGCGTCCGACAGCCAGATGCCGTTGCCCTCGTGGTCCAGGGCCATGAGCCGGTGCGCGCTGTTGACCGCGATGATCTCGGGGAAGCCGTCGCCGTCGATGTCCGCCGCCGCCAGCGCCGCGTCGGGCTGCACCCGCCAGGCGGGATCGGTCTGGGACCACAGGGCGTCCGACCCGTCACCGCGCAGCGCCCGGATGATGCCGGCGCCGCTGTAGTCGCTGCCGCAGAAGGTCGAGAAGAGCACCGCGCGGTCGTCCCCGGGTCCCACCTGGCCGTCGCCGTCGTCGTCGGTCAGGGGCACCACGAGCGGGGTCATCATCACCTCGCGGAAGCAGGGCTCCTCCACGAAGTCGGTGACCTGCCACACGATCTCCAGCGTCGGGTCCTCGGTGATGACCAGGTCGACGCGGCAGGTCTCGTCGAGGGTGATGGACTCGCTGGGGGAGGGCTCGGGGCAGCTGTCGTCGTCGTCCACGGCATCGTCGTCATCCACCACGTCGTCGTCGTCGCTGACGGCATCGTCGTCGTCGAGGTCCGGGAAGATCCCGGAGTCGTCGTCGTCCGCCTCGTCGGGCAGGCGCTGGTTGCAGCCGACGAGAAGCAGCAGGGCAAGGAAGGCACGCACCGGGGGATGGTACCGCTTGCTACGGTTCGACCTCATGCTCCCCCTGCGCTCCCGAACCCGATCGCTCGCCACCGCGGCCCTGCTGCTGGTCGCCTGCCCATCGGCCGAGCCCGAGCCAATCCACGCCGAGCCGACGCCCAGCCCCCAGCTTCCGGGCGCCTTCTTCTGCCTCGACCGGGACGGGGACGGCGCCACGCCCTGCGGCGAGGACTGCGACGACGGCGACGCCGCGATCGGCCCCACGGTCGAGGACACGCTCGACGGCATCGACAACGACTGCGACGGCCTGCTCGACGACGACGCGCTCGAGCCGCTTCCAGCCCCCAGCCGCCTCGAGCTCGTCGGCAGCCTGGGCGCCGACCTCGTGGACGTGGCCGTCGGCGGCGGGGAGCTCTGGGTCGCCTGGTTCACCGGCGGCGAGGGCTCGCTCTACGCGGCGCGCTGGAACGGGGCGGCCTGGGACTACACGCTCGCGATCCAGACCTGGATGCTGCCCGGCTGGATCCAGCTGACGGTCAACGAGGCCGGCGAACCCAAGGCCTTTCTGAGCAACGAGAACGGCGTGCTCATGCGCGTCAACTGGGACGGCGAGAGCTGGCCCTGCGACGACATGGACCTGGAGGCGGGCGGCGCCGGCCGGCCCTTCGTGGTGGAGCGCGAGGACGGCTACCTGGTCGGCTACCGCAGCTCCGCGGGCGCAGTGCGGGTCTGGGAGGGGCCGGCGGTGGGCGGCGCCTGGACCGAGCTCTCTGCGGTGGCTGGTGACTCGATGGTGAACGCGGCCGACTTCGGCGAGGGCGCCGTGAGCTGGGTGCAGGACGGCGAGCTGGTGGTCGCGGTGAAGGAGGGCGAGTGGCTCGTCGAGGCGACGGGCATCCCCGCGGTCGAAGAAGGCCTGTGCCTGGCCGACCCCTGCCCCACGCTGGGCGCCCACGCGCTCATCGCCGGCGACGATCTGGGGATCGCGGTGAACGGGCAGGTGGCCTGGCGCTCCGAGGGCTGGGTCCTGGCCGGGGCCGCGTTCGAGGAGGGCCTGGCCTCAGGCCGCGACCGCTGGTTCCTGGACGCCGGCGGGGTGCTGCGTCACCGCAGCATCGACAACAACGAGCTGGTCCGCCGCCACTGGGTCGATGGACTCGTCGTGAGCGAGCGCCTGCCGCTCTTCGAGGACGCGCCCGTCACGCAGGTGAACTACGCCGAGGGTCACTGGGTCGGCCGCACCGAAGACGGCGAGGTCTGGGTGGCCTTTTGAGCTCTCAGCCGTGGCCGATGGTCCGGTCCCAGCCCTTGCGCGCCCCGAGCTCGTAGTTGCGCTCCAGGCTCTCGGCCTGCTCCTGCAGCTGCGGCGTCATCTCGGCGAAGACGTCCGTGAAGATCGAGCGCAGCGGCGGGTGGGGGATGGACTCGACCTCGGTCCACGTCGAGCGGATCAGCTGATCGAGCTCGTTGCGCTGGGCCTCCTCGTGCTCGTCGGACCAGAGTCCGCGGGCGGTGAGGTAGCGGCGGGTCCGGTTGAGGGGATCCAGGCCCTTCCAGCGCTCGGTCACCGCTTCGTCGCGGTAGCGCGTCGGGTCGTCGGACGTCGTGTGCGCACCGACGCGGTAGGTGAGGTTCTCGATGAAGGAGGGGCCCTCGCAGGCCCGCGCGCGGGCGGCCGCTTCGGTGGCGACCTTGTGCACGGCGAGCACGTCGTTGCCGTCCACCCGGGCGCCCGGCATGCCGTAGCCCTTGGCCTTCGCGGCGAAGCTGAGGGCCGCGGTCTGGCGACCGACGGGCAGGCTGATGGACCACTGGTTGTTCTGGCAGACGAAGACGACCGGCAGCTTCTGGACCGAGGCGACGTTCAGGCCGACGTGGAAGTCGCCCTCCGACGTCGCCCCGTCGCCCATGAAGCACATGGTCACGCGGCCGTCCTTCTTGAGCTTGCCGGCGAGCGCGAGGCCGTTGGCCTGCGGGATCTGGTTCGCGATCACCGAGGACATCGTGACGTAGTGGAAGTCGTGTCCCGGCGGGTGGCAGGGCATCTGGCGCCCCTGCGTCACGTCCGAGTTGTTGCCGAGCAGCTGGTTGAAGTAGTCGGTCAGCGACAGCCCGCGGTAGAGCAGCGCGCCGGCCTCGCGCAGCGCGGGCACGATCCAGTCGGTGGGCTGCAGGGCGGCCGTGTTGCCGAAGACCGCAGCCTCCTGGCCCGTGCAGGCGCCGTAGAAGCCGATGCGGCCCTGGCGCTGCAGCGTGAGCATCCGGTCGTCGATGAGCCGCTGGCGAACCATCGCGCGGTGCAGTCCGAGGACCTCATCGTCCGACAGGAGCGACTCACCGACCAGGTTGCCCTCGGGGTCGAGCACCCGGATCAGGTCCTCGGTGGGCAGGTCCTCGGGCGGACAGACGTCCTGGGCGGGGTAGGTGGGGTTCGACATGCGGCGCAGGATCGGGGAGCCGTGCGCTCAGGGCAAGGGGCTACTTCACCCGCCGATACCGCACGGTCCACACGAGGTCCTCGGGCAGCTGCGGCGCGTAGAGCTCGTGGGTGACGACGAGGACGTCGCCGCCTTCGGCGCGGTAGTGGTCCCGCTGGCCGCCCTCTGTGTTCTGGAAGCTCAGCTGCACGCTCGAGCGGTCCACCGCCACGTCCACGTCGCAGGGCTTGCCGTCCTTGCCGACGATCGCGCCCTCGCTGTTGTCCAGGCGTCGGGTCAGGGGAGCCTTCGCGTCGCACTGCCGCGTGACGGTGTGGCCGTCCATCTCCAGGTAGACCTCGTCGCAGGTCGTCGCGTGCTTGCGCAGCGCCGGCCGCGCGAAGAGGCGGAAGGCGCGCGGCATGGACGCGACCGCGGTCTCGATGGCCTCCTCCAGGTTCGCGATCAGCTCGTCCGGAGTGTCTGCGATGACCCACTGGCCAGTGAGCTGGGCGGTGAGCGGCGGAGCTGCGAACGACGGCGCGGCGGCCATCGAGACGCAGAGCACTCCGAGCGCCAGCATGTGAGCCAGGCGAGACAAGACAACCTCCGGGTTCGGGCAGAGCGTTCTGTGAACACCCTTTAGAACACCATTGATTGATCAACATTCCGAATGCGTAAAGTGTTTCGCGGTGCCCGGGAACGATTTGTTCGCCTCGCTTTGCCCCAAGTGCACGATGCGAAAGGAATTTCGCACATGGGGGCCGCGGGATCATTCCCAGGCGCTACCGAACAAAAGACGATCGCCTGATCCGGATTGCTCCGGAGGAGCCCGCGATCGTCGGGCTCAGTCCTGCGCGAGGATCTCTTCGAGGAAGACCTCGGAGCCGCCTCGT